>NZ_SMKP01000189.1:0-21594 GCF_004349015.1 Nonomuraea diastatica | reverse complement strand
CGCAGACGCCTGACCAGGCACAACACTCACGCCTAGTGACACGCCGCATCAGCGTGCCCGCAAGCGTTTCCGCAGCTCAGACCGCAGATCTGTGTGCCTTTCTCGCTACACATCTGCGGAACGCGGGTTACGCAGCCTGGTTGCGGTACGCCCGGACGGTGCGGGTCGGCATCGAGGGCAACGCCGGGCTGTGCCGGGGCCTGCTGCGCACCCGCTCTGGGCCCTGATCACAGCTCGGTGATCAAAGCTCGGTCAGCGCGAGCCCGACCAGGACGAGGGCGGCCGCCGACGCCACGGTGCGCAGCGTGTTCAAGGCCGTCCACCGGGGCGAATAGTCCTTGAACGACAGGGTCCCGGCGACCTGCGCGTTGTTCATCGGCACGTTGAGCGCCATGGTGACCAGGAATGAGCCGACGAAGCTCACCCCCGCGGCGGCGAAGAACCAGATGGCGGCCATGCCGTCCGCGAGGAACCCGGCCACCAGGGCGGCCAGCGGCGAGCCCAGGAAGACCAGGAACAGCCAGCCGTTCTGAATCTTCAGGTTGATGCTCCGCATCGCCACCTCGGCCGGGGCCGTGTCGATGGCGTCCAGTGCCGGCATGATGGACATGGAGAAGGAGTAGAACAGGCCCGTGAGGGCGCCGTGCAGTACGAGGGTGATCAGAGCCAGTAAAAGCATGGTCATATAGTGCCGCCTGATCGGCGAGACGGTCCATGATGTTTCATCTTATCTCCATATACGAGCGTCTACGGTGAGGAGTGGAGTCGCCCGGGGCGAGGGCGCCCAGGAGCAGGACGCCGGAGTGGCGCTGCTGCTGTCGGAGCGCAAGAGACACTGACGGATCGTCGCCCGCGTCGGCGACGAGACGCTCCGGGCCGCGCTCGCCGGGGCCGCTGCCGCTCATCTGCCGGAAGGGGCCGACGTCCTGACCCCGCACGTGCTGCGGCGCCTCTGCGCCTCCCAGCTTCATCAGCACGGCATGGACATGATCGACATTCAGCAGTTGCTCGGCCACGACGACCCCTTGAACCCCTGCGCACCGGTATCGCGATCACACTTTGACCAGGGCATCCGCAGGGGAGCCTGGAAGAGGTTCGATGTTTCGATAGTGGGCGCGGACTCGGCGGAGTGCGGCCTCTTGGTCAGCCCTGCTGTCGTGAACTCGGGCGAGTTCGGCGGCATAGAGGTGGAGAAGGTCGTGCAGGGCATATCGGCTGGTTGCGTATTCGGTGAGGAGGTGGGCTCCGGTCAGCTCGTTCATGAGCGGCCGGACTTCGTCAAGAGGCACTGCTGCCAGGCTGGCCACCGTCGGCGCAGTCACATCGGTCCCGGGATGCAGGCCGAGTAACCGGAAGAGGCGGGCAGCCGGTTTGCTCAGGGTCCTATAGGACCACGAGAAGACGGCGCGGAGATCGATGGCGGCATCGGAGTCCGTGAACTCGTCCAGGCTTTCCTGCGTAGCCTGCAACCGGTCCGCGAGTGCTTGCAAGGACTGGTGAGGCTGCTGGGCCGCGCGAGCCGCGGCTATGGCGAGGGTGAGGGGCAGTCGTGCACATTGCTCCACCATCCGCTGCGTGGCGGCAGGTTCGGCGTTGATTCGGTCGGCCCCGAGCCTCTTGATCAGCATCTCCCGGCTGTCGTGCCGGCTGAGCACGTTCAGGACCATGGCGTGGGCGCATTCGGCGGCCACCAAGCCGGTGAGTTGGGAGCGGCTGGTCACGATGACGGCGCTGCATGGGCTGCCGGGGAGCAGCGGGCGTACTTGTTCTGCGGTGCGGGCGTTGTCAAGCACCACCAGTGCTTGCCGGCCGTCCATGAGTGACCGGTAGAGGGCGCTTCGGCTGTCCAGATCTGGTGGGATCGCCATCTCGGGCACGCCCAGAGCATGGAGGAATGACTTGAGCGCCTGCTCCGGGCTCGTCATCGGCCGATGGTCGTAGCCGTGCAGGTCGACCCAGAGCTGGCCGTCGGGGAATTGGTCGGCCGCGCGACGGGACCAGTGCAGGGCAAGCGCGGTTTTCCCTACACCGGCGGTACCGCTGATCAGGACTGCCGGTCTGGACTCGCGTTCCTCGCCTGTTATCAGCCGGTCCAGCTCGGCGATTTCCCGTTTCCGCCCGACGAACACGGGTAGTTCCGACGGCAATTGCCGCGGCACCGGGAGCATCACCGCCGGGTTGTCTTGGTCGGTTGGCACGTGCCCTAAGATCAGCCCCTGCAGTCGGCGCATCTCGTCGCCGGGCTCGATGCCCAGCTCTGCAACAATGTGCTGCCGCCCCATGTGGTAGACCTCCAGCGCCTCGGCTCGCCGGCCACTACGGTGCAAAGCGGTCATCCGCTGGGCCCAGAAACGCTCCCGCAACGGATTTTGCGTGGTCGCCTCCAGAAGTTCGTCGACGAGGTCGAGATGGTGACCCAGCCGCAGCTCGACGTCAATACGCCGCTCCAGTGCCTGCAACCGCTGCTCTGCCAGTCGTGCCACATGTTGCTTGAGAAGGTCTGAGGGGACATCTACCAGAGGTTCACCCCGCCACTGGACCAGTGCCTCAGCCAGCGCGGCGGCTTCCATGTCCAGATCCGATCGGGAGGCAGCCAGATCCGCCTGCTCCAGCCAGTACCGGAACCGTCCCAGATCAAGTCGCTCGGGCCGGATATCCATCAGATACCCGTCCGTACAGGTGGCTATCGATGCTCCGCCCAGCAACGTGCGAAGCCGTGACACGATCAGTTGCACAGCGCGACGAGGCGACTCCGGCTGATGAGAGCCCCATACCGCGACTGCGAGCTCCCGATTCGAGACAGGACTTCCGGCTTTCAGCAGTAACGTCGCCAGCAGCACCCGGTGCTTGGGCGAACCGACCCCCACCAGCCGGCCCCGTGCGTAAACCTCCAGCGGCCCCAGCACATTAAATGAAAGATCGTTATCTGCAAATGCCATTTTGGAACCCCATGGATCTACGGCGGCCCTCATTGTCGACTGTGCCGGAATCGACCGCCTAAGCCGGGCCGCTGGTCGTCGAAAATCATTGCCAGCACGACTGCCAGGCCGTATTGAAAATCCCCGATTAAGGCAGAACCCTAGGTTTGGATGGTCCCGCGATCCTGTGCAATGCTACAACGAATTCCTGTCTGTTTATCCATTGAACACTCTTTGTATGCATCATGACGCAGCGGCGGCCGCTCTGGCGAGTGATCCGGCAGGGCGTTTGCTGGACTTATCGCGGACATTGCAGGGCGAGATGGAGTGTCAATCCCCTGGAAGCGTGGAGACGGTTCGATGCCACAGTGGTCCTCAGCAGGGCCGATGAGGCGTGTCTCTTCCCGATCATGTGACGTTCGAATGTGGTGGGCGGCAGGCCGTCGTTGGCACTGTGCCGCCGGGTGGTGTTGTAGAAGTCGGCGATCCAGGTGGCGATCTTCAGGCGAGCCTCGGCCCGTGTCCGGAAGCGCTGACGGTGCACGTACTCTGCTGTTGAACGCCTCGGCCGATGCGTTGTCGAGCGCTTATCCGGCTAATGGCCCCGGTTCCTTGCGTTGGCCGGTTAACGCTTTCAGCCGACTCGAGTAGCGAGTCGGCGGAGTTGCTCTTCGTGGTGCCGGACGCGAGCGGCGACGGCTTCCAGAGCGGTTTGGAGTGTGCGGATTTCGTCCAGGAGGCCGGTGAGGGTGCCGTTGGTGGCGGCGCGGTGACGGTTCTCCTCGATGACGATGCGGAGGCTGGGGCTGCGGTAGAGGGTGGTGCGGCCCAGCCCGGTGAGGGTGGCGACGGCAGTGAAGGTGACGGGGTGGCCGTCACGGTGGAGTTGCGCGCATGCCCTTTCGACGCGGTGGAGAGTGTCGCTGCTGGTCATCCGGCTTGAGCCTCGCTGATCAGATTGTCGAGTCGAGTGATGAGTCGCCGATGTCGTTCGGCTTCGGCGATCCAGCCTCGATTTTCGGCGTCACGGGCAAGCACCTCGGCATCAACACGCTGGGCAGCGAGGATGGGCAGGGAACTGGGCTCGGCATGGAAGCTGGGGCAGTGTTCGCAGATGTTGGGGCGTAGGTGCAAGCGCCCTGGGCGGGCGCGCGCAGGCAGAACCCGCCCGCCAGTCGGGATTTGATGAGCGGGGTGTCTTTCCAGTTCTTGCCGCTGGTGATGTCGGCCAGGGGCAGCTGGACGTGGCCGGGAACTGGGGTGCGGGTCTGTTGTTTGGCCAGGTCGAGGGCGCGTTCGTACTCGGCGCGGACGGTGGTGTCGAACAATCGCCCATAGCGCAGGCTCATCTCGGCGGAGGCGTGTCCGAGCAGCGCCATCAGTGCCTGCAGGGAGACGCCGGCGTTCACTAGGGCCGTGGCGTAGGTGTGGCGGAGCTGGTGGGAGGTGATGTGGCCGAGTCCGGCTTGCTGGGCGGCGCGGTCGAGCTCGGCGCGGACGGCACCTTGGCCCAGACGGCGCCCGTGGTGGGTGAACAGGAACTGCGCCGGACGCCGGTAGCGGGGGTGCGGCATGGGCCTGCCGTGCGTTCGGAGCTCGATGATGTGGTCGATCAGGTCCAGGATGTCGTCATCGAGGGGGACCATGCGTTCGGTGTCCAGCTTTCCGAGGCCGATTTTCAGCCAGCTGCCGTGGCCGGGGACCTCGTGGACGCAGTCGAGTTCCAGGTCCAGGAGTTCTCCGATGCGTAGCCCGCAGGCGCGTTGCAATCTTAGGGCGCAGGCGGCCAGCTGGTTGCCGGGGCGGTCGCGGAGCTCTTCGGTCAGGCGGCGATCGGCATCGATGGGCAGGTAGCGGGGCAGCACCTGCGGGAGCTTGGGGTTGTCATCACGGAACACCAGCTTGCGGGTGGGCGCCTCAGCCCAGCCCCACTCGGTGATGTCGGTGAGGAAGCCGGTCAGCGCGATCACCCGGCGGGAGCGGTCGGCGAGGGTGATGACTTCGCCGTTCTTGGGGTTGACGGCCTCGACCAGGGCGGTGAGGTAGGGCTCGATGTGACGCTGGCGGTCCAGCTGGGCGATCGAGGTGAGTCCGGGATCGATGTGGGTGAGGAAGAGGCCGAAGTGTTTGAGCCGGGTGGCGATCGCGGAGACGGTCTTGGGCTGGCAGGTGGCGCGCTTGCGTTCCAGGTAGGCGATCATCGTGGTGCGGATCGGTTCTGCCACCTCGGCCAGCCGCTGCTCGAAGGGGACCGGCCCGCCCATCGTCGGCAGCGTGTCGATAATGCCCAGGTGGAACAGGACCCGCTGGGCATTGCTGAGCGCGGACAGATAGTGACGGTGGTCCTTGCCGGTGCGGGCGCTGCGCGCGGCGCAGGCGGCGGCGAACTCGTCCAGATCGTCCAAGGTGAGCTGCTCCAGAGGGCGTCCAGCCTGGATGAGCAGCCGGGCCGGCACCTGAGAGCCGGTGGCCAGACGCACGCGCAAGGAGAAGCCGAGGTCCTCGGCGGCGGTCATGAAGCGCTGCACTCCCGCAGCCATGGGCGAGTCCTCGATCTCTCGCCAGAACGTGGACAGTTTGCGTTCCAGCAGGTAGTCGTAGCCGGGTCGTAGTCCGCGGTGCAGCATGAGAAAGGTGATGATCGGCCGAGTGTGCGCATCAGCCGACAAGCGGATCTCCAACGGTTGCGCGGCCCAGCACCCGGGGTCGGGCCAACGCTCGAAGAACACTCGCGCGGCCTGCTGATAGGGACGGTTGCCTCGCCCGGTCCGCTGCAGATAGTCCAGGTAATCGGCATGCAGGCTATTGCTGGGCGCGGATGCGGCTGCATGCGGCATCGAACTCGGCTTTCACGTGGGCGGGTGCCAGATGGATATAGCGGGCGGTGGTGTCGACGTGCGCGTGACCGAGCAACGCCTGCATCACCGCCAGGTCGACTCCGGCTTCGGCCAGTGCGGTGCCGAAGGGGTGCCGCAGCGCGTGGGGATGACCTGCGGTGATCCCGCTGACGGCTCGGTGATAGCGGAAGATCATGCGCAGCCCGGCCGCTGTGAGCGGTCGTCCTCGGCTTGGGGCCCTTGGCCACCAGGAACAGCCGCTGCTCGGTCGACTCGGGACGCTCAGCCAGCAGATATACCTGGATGACCGAGGCGACGTCGGCGTCCAACGGGACGCGCCGCTGCCGATCACCCTTGCCGATCACGTTCGCCCAGCGGCCACCGATGTCGGCGTCGGCGACGTTCAAGCCGAGCACCTCGGCCGAGCGCAACCCGCAATACAGCATCAGACCCGCGATCGCTCGGTCGCGCCAGGTGTGGAAGCTGGCCAGCAACTCGGCCGCCTGCGTCTGGGACAGTGCCTTGGGCAGGCGCCGTGGCTCGCGCAGTCGTAGCGAGGAGCGATTCTTCGGGCGGCGGATCGTGTGCGCGAGCATCCCGGACCGCTCGCCGGCCACCCGCCAGCGCGCCTCGCGTCCTTTCGGGACCGGGTTGACGGACTCCGGATCGCGCATCGTGACGAACGTGAACAGCCCTGAGATGGCCGCCAGTCGCCGGTTGATCGTCGTGGCGGCGTACTGATCCATCCGGCGGCCCGACAAGGTGACGACGTTCGGGCCGCCGCGACGCCCGGCAACCTTGGCCTCGCGACAGGCGTGCAGGAACTTCAGCAGCGTCTCGGTCGTCACCTCGCCCAGCGACACGTCCTCGGTCGCCAGCCAGCGGCAGAATGCCAGCAGGTCATAGCCGTAGGCGCGGACGGTCTTGGGCGAGTAGTTCCGGTCTGCCAGATACGCCAGATACTCATCGACCAGGACGAACTGCCCGGCGGACGGTCCAGCCAGCATCCAGCCCCCTTCACGCTCCTCCAGCCGGAGTCCCTGTTCGATCATGAGGACAGATGTACCCGCGATGACCCCATCCGGCCAGCAGGTAGCAATCACGGCGTGTCGCTGACCTGGTGAAACATAGGTATTGGCCGGTTAAGAGGGAGCAACCCACGCGGCCCATGGACTGGACCACGCCCAGACCAGGGCCACGGCGAGGTATCAGTAACAGCCTGAGTGTCCGTTTCGTGGCATGACTGTTCTGGGGCTTTATTCCCGCGACGCCGCCGCAGAGCTGCCTCATCTCATCGCCGCCGTCGACCAGCGGCTGGGCCGGACCGTCCTGCGGATAGGGGTGTACCGGGACGCCTGGCAGCGCATTGCCCGTCGCATCCCGGCCCGTGGCCGGCAGGTCCGCGTCGGCTGGTTCCGCCACTCCGACCCGCGCGTGATCACTCTCGTCTTCGCCACCGGTGAGCCAATCGCCTTGCTGCTCATCCCACCCGACACCGCAGCCGGAACTTCCGAGGCCGCGCTCAAGCTCACCGCCCAGGACACCACCGGCCTGGCCACCGACGACATCCTCTGTCTCGGAGCTCACGCCTGTGGCGGCCTCGACAGCTCTGCGCGTCTCCGGTTTCGTGACGACGCCGTACGCCAGTGATCGGACGTCACTCGCCGCGCGTACATCCAGCCCCAACGCCTCGACCACTGCCCACAGCGGACATCCGTTCCGCAGTGCCATCCGATCCACCCATGACGCGAACGACTCGCCGAACGCCGGTGCCACCACCAACGCCAGCCGCCGGGGCCAGACCGCCGCCATTCCGGGCCGAACCTCCTGCTGTACACGCGTCTACTGACATCTCCGATGGCCTGCTGCCATGTCCTCTGACATCTCCCGTGCCGTTCTGCCATTTGCAACCGCGCCAGACACTCTGGGAGTCTCAGGCGCTGTTCGGCCAGATCATGATCATAAATGTCAATACACTATTGACATGCCTAAGCGCGCCGAACCTCAGATCAGCAAAACCGCAGGTCAGAGGGCCATTGCTGAGATTGTAGAGCGTCGCAGGAACGTACGCGATCCGGACCTGGAAGGGCTGCTGCAGGTCATCCCGGAGGAGCAGCCGGTTGCCGTGATCCGATATGTCCTGACCTGCCAGAGGGTGCCGGACTGGGTCACGTCGAACGACGTCATCGATGCCCTTTGGGTGCTGGCCTACGTCCGCCGATACTTCCCGCACCTCCCCGAAGAAGCCGATCGGCTCGAGCGCGACCTGCTCGAACTCGGATGCTCCAAGCAGATCGCCATGATCAGGATGGCGCGTCCGCTCAATGTCCGAACGCGGCAGGCGGTGGAGAACCGGATCCTGCGTCACCGTGCGGCCACCCTGGGTTTGGCACGGAGCGAGCGGCAGGAGCGCGCTCACCGGCAGTCGGCCGCACCGCCTCGGGCCACGTCCGCCGAGGGACAGTGGTACGACCGTCATGCCCTGCCCCTCTGGGAGGCGGCGTCCGAACTCGTCGGCTACCGCGTCAAGTTCGACCACCTCATCGACGACGAGCTTGCCGAGAGCATCATCGGCCTGCGCCGTGCGGTGCGTGAGATGGAGTGGCCGCTGGCTCAGGAGCACTATCCCACGCTGCGGGAAATCGGGTGGTGGGCCCAAGAGATCGTTGACGCCCTCGACGACGAACGGTATGCCGACTTCCGACGGCGGCTCGGTGCGGTGCTCCCACGCCTGGCCGAACTCACCGCACAACAGCACGAGGCGCGGTTCGGCACCAGGTAGGTACGTAGGTACTCTCACGCAGGGCCGGTCTTGGGCGCCTCCCCCTCAAGAGGGCGAGGCGCCCTCGGATCCCCCGACCTCCGCAGAATCATCGAACATCACAGAGAAGCTGCGCGCCACACGTCAGGACGGACGACGACAGCGAACGAGACCCACAGGCGAGCGCCCGATCATGTGACCGGGGAAGGTCGAGGCGTTCCCCAAGATGGCTCGGAGAGGGGGATACCCCTCGACTTCTGCGATCACCTGGGGCGCGTCATCGAGCTCGATGACGCGCGTTCAGCGCCTCGCATGAGCGACCGACTATGAGCAGGAAATTCAGAGTACCTCTAATATCTCCAGCCCAGAGATGCACTTCTTGAGCTCCGATGGTTGATGTAGGATCATGACTCTCGCTGCACGAGTCTGATGCATCGCCCCTGGTCGCGTCGAGTAATAGGTGTGTCGATAGGTCTACAGTTAGGGCTGGTGATAAACAACGTGACAGGCATCAAGAGAATCGTCTCAATATATCTACACAGAGGCAATGTGAAATGCATAGAGGCATACTATTAGATAGTGAAAGCGATAGTGGCAAGGAAATACATAGAAACCGTGTATAAAAACGTCTATCGAGTAGGGTGGCCGAAAGCTTTGATGCTAGCGATGGCAGTCGCTGTACAGACCAGTAGGACAACAGGCATGCTCACTGCCATGGAGACCATGACGAGCACCGAGGCATAGGTAAGGGGTGCAGCCGCCTGCCCAACAACCCGCTGTGCCGCTTTGCAGAGTGGCTGAGCAACAGAGCCTCTAGACGGACGAAGATGGGCGCGTGGGGGTGAGGGATGGGGAGGCAATGCGGGGGACGGGTTGCAAGCGCATGCGACCCAAGAGCCGGAGGAGCAAGCGCTCCCGCGTGCGCCTACGGCCGAACCGGACCAGGCAACGCGACACGCCCAGCAAGGAGATGGCACCAGGGCCATGGATCTGTTAATAAAGGAGCGGAAGATCCCTCTGCTCTGTCGGGCGGTCCGAAGCTCAAGCCGCAGCGGGATTGAAGGGCCATCCACACAGCCGTCGGTACGCACAGGAGATAGATCCATGACCTTCCCCCTCACTGGCACAGCGGCCCGAGGGCTGACCAAAGAAGAGATCATCCAAACAATTCGCCCCAAACTGCGGCGAGTGCTCATCGTCCTGAACAACAAGGGCGGAGCCGGAAAGACGACGACGACCGCCAATATCTCGGCTCAGCTGGCGGCCGCTCTGTACGAAGCCGGATCCACCAAGAGAGTGCTCGCCCTCGATCTCGACCCTCAGGGCAACCTCGGGCTTGATCTCGGCTATCAGGGCCGACCCGGCGACGACGAGGGGCAGAGCGTCATCAATGTCGTCGAGGGCACAGGGCCCTTGCACATCCTCCGAGACGTCCGGCCACACCTCGATGTCGTACCGGGTGGGAAGGTCCTCAAGAGGACGACCGCGTCGATCATCGGCACGCGTTCTATCGACCCTCGCCGCGAAATCTTGCTGAGCCTCGCGCAGGCGCTGGCCGAGGTGGCGTCCGACTACGAGTGGATTCTGATCGACTGCCCGCCGAACATCGCCGACCTGCAGCATCTGGCGGCGGTGTCCGCCGAGTACGTCCTGATCCCCGTGTGCTTCGATCAGGGCGCGATCCAGGGCCTCGAGGGAGTGAGTGAGGTCTTCGACGTGGCCACGCCGCTGAACCCGGCCCTGACTCCTCTCGGCGTCCTGCTGTTCGGCTTCGACCGCCAGCACCTGCGCAAGGTCAAGGACGAGGAAGGGGGGGTGATCGGCGTGAGAGAGATCGGCTTCCTCGCCAAGAAGCGCCGGGAGATCGAAGGAGTCCTCGCTGACTCCGGGATCCCTATCTTCCAGACTGTGATCACGCGTGCCGTCAACGTGGCCGACCAGTGCCGCAAGCACGGACGTGTGTTCGCCGAACTGGCCGATCTGTCAGCTGGGCCCGACTGGAAGAAGCACGCCAAGCAACATCAACTGACTCTCAGCTCGGAGTCGGCTGAGACCTCCGCGATCGAGATGGAAGAGGCCACGGCGGAGATCATCAGAAGGGCACTTGCCCTGGAAGCGGAGGCGTACGCGTGACCAGTGAGTTCTTCGAGGACAAGCCTCCGCAGCCGAAGCTGTCGGGGATGTCGCGGGCGCGCGGCAGGCGTGGTACGAGCGGTCTGTCCGCCCTGATCGCTCAGCCTTCATCAGATCCTGCTCCTGAGACGGGACCGGAGACGGGATCCCGGACAGAGCTGCCGCCGAGCACGCCGCCGGTTGATCAGCCGAAGTCATCCCAGGCAGCTCTAGTGGCTGCGGCCCCCCCGGTGGCACCGGCACCGGAGGTGGTGGTACCCGAGGCGCCACGGCAAGTGTCGCCGCCCCGGGCTGAGAGCAGCGCCCGCACCGCTGTCGAGATCGAAGCGCCGAAGCCAGAAGTGCCGAGCACGCCCCGCGTGGAGCCCACGCCCCGGGTGCTCGACCAAGAGGCGGAGCAACATCAGGAACGCGAAGCCGCGGCTTCCCGGCCGGACGACCATGGCGCGCCGCCGGACACGCTGTCGGAGCCTGACCCCCCTTCCGCTCAGGTGCCGGCCAAGGCGCGCCGCCAGGCATCCCGGGCAGCCCAGCCGGGTGCACGCAGGTCACCCGCGCCGAAGGCCGTGGTGGCGGAGTCGAGCGCGTACCAGACGCCTGAACAGATCAGCATCTACGTGACGCCCTCGGCCAAGGAGCGGGCCCGGGCGATGAGCCGCATCGAGGGGATCGAGTACGCCCAGCTGGCGATGGACGCCATCGATCACTTCCTGGGCGAAGGTATGCTGTCGTTCCTGGTTCGGGCCCGCCTGGAAGTCAGCCGTCCCAACGGGTCGCACTTCCCGCCCCGCCGTAACCTCCGATCGAGGTCGAAGACCGGCGTGCGCCGGGTGCTCTGGCCGGTGCAGTTCCGGCCGGCCGAGCTCGACGTACTGAACAGCCTGGTCAGCGAGACCGGAGCGGAGCACCTGTCCACACTGGTATCCGTGGCGGTGGAGGCGTACCTGCTGGACGATGACGACCCCGCCCCGTCCGCACGGTCCCTGGCCAATGACGCGGTCCTGCCACGCGGGAACTGAGAAGAACTTCCTCCCGCATGAGACGTCCGATCAGCTCAGCCGCCACGGATCCCTGGGCCGAAGGGCTGGTCGAGGCGAGCCGGAATTTCACGTGTGTCCGGGCCGGATCCGTTGAGGGGCGGGGGATTCGTGCGGCTGCCGCGCGGGACTGCAGGCTTGGAAGAGCGGGGGAGTAGCAGACAGGTACCCTGGCGGCCCGGTGCCCGCCCGCGTGTGAGCCTCGTGGTGGGACGGTTGAGCAGCACGAGGCGCCGAGCCTGACGATGCGACGCCCGGCGGGCTGTGACGCTCCCACGGCTGGCCCCGGACGCGGCGCCGTACCCGGGGTCCCTCATCGTGACCTCCTCCTCCGAGCGGGCCATCAGCCGGCCGAGGCCATCGGCGCCCGCCGCGCGCGGCGCTGGGCGGCCGCGAACCTCGGGCTCGTCGCCATCAGCAGGGCGCGATCCTCGTCCTTCAGCTCCGTGAGGCAAGATGAAAAGCATTCGGTGAACAGGGCGTCGATCTCGGCGCGGATGGCCTGAACGGGCGGTAGTGTGCGTGCCACGAGCGTAGGTCCTTGCCTCTTGCCTCTTGCGAACTTTGGTCGGCTCAGCACGGCAACCTACGCTCGTTCACTTTTACACCGCATCTCGGACGCGACCCTCGTCATGGCCTATCGCTCATCCGCCATACATGTCAGACGTTCCCGATGACCACCCATCGTCCGTAGTGCCGGTCCCAGCCGGCGATCTTGTTAGGCCAGCGCCAGTTGCGTGGCTGTCCAGGGGTGCCTATGGAGGACCATCCGGTGAGCCTGCATCGGAGAGGGTTTCCTCCTTCGCAGATTTTCGCACGCGAGTGCACCGCGCTAGCGAAGTCGGCGCGCTGCCAGCTGCACGTGGGAATCGGCCCTGGGAGTCCACGTACCCCCACCGTTCCACCGAGTGTGCGGAATTGAATCTGCCGCGAACCGTTGGGAACGGGAGCCGTCGTAATCCAGCCCGAGTAGCGGTCGATAACAAAGGTGCTTTCGGCGTGCCATCTTCCATCGCAAGGAACCGCGACAACCTGATTCCCATTGAGTTCTGAAGCTGCTGAAGCCGCGGGTGCCGCAGCCAAACCTGCTCCGAGGAGGAGTGCGACAGCGGCACCACCTATGACGGTTCGCATTTTCTCTCCATTTCCATTACGTAGATGTAGCTGTTGTGGAATCGAGCATTGAAAGATCCTCCTCCGCGCCCCCCTATCGGTCCAGGTCAACAATCGGACATTTACAGGACATATGGCAGGCGCGAGCTGGACCTGTTAGCGGTGGCCGGGATTGGAGGCGGGCGCGGGAATGCGGAGAAATGACGGTGTGCGTTCTCAAGACAGGCTTGACCGCCGGGCGGATGATGCTCGCGTGGGTTGATGGCTTTGGCGAACGGCGATGCTGGTCGGCGTCATATCGACGGTCGGACGTGACGAGGGCAGGCTGGGGCTGCTCCTCGCTGTGATGGCGGTGGTGGCCGGACTGCGGCTGATCATGCCGTGGAGTCAGGACGCGAACGGGTGCGCAAGCTGGCCGCTCCAGGGCTGTTGATGGTCTTGCCGTTGGCCGGTCAGTTCGTGGACGGGTTGCATACGGCGAATGTGCTCGTCGCGATGGTGCATCTGGCCTTGCTGTACGGCATGCGCGTCGCCGTCGCGATCGTGTCCACCCATGTCGTGATCGTGGGCGCGCTGTTCGCGCTGGTGGCCGGTGAGGAGTGGCTGGAGGCGGTCAGGTGGTGCTGCTGGTGTTGTTCGGTATCTTTGCGCTGATCATGGCGGCGGTCCTGCTAATTAGACCGCCCAGGCGTTCCTGCGGGGGTAGGGCTACCGGCGGCGCAGATCGCTGACCTGCTCGAGCCATGACCCGGGCAAGGTCCGCCCCAGGCCGGGTGAACCGGCCTGGGGCGGCGGGATCGCCCGCGACTTTGCGGCCGGCGGCTGCCCGGCCGCATCGCGGTGCTGCCGGCCTGGCCGGGGTCGTGGGCGTCCACCCGTTTGTGGCGGCTGCTCAACCTACCCCGAGTCGGTTGCTGCACCCTGTATCGCCGGGTGCGGCTGGTGGCCGTCTGGCGGCCCCAAACCGGCCGCCAAGTTAGACAGCGGCGTCGGCCGAATGGCTCAGGCGGGTAAAGCCGTTTCGAAACCGCAGGAGGGCGCGGTGCCCGGCTGAATCCTGATAAGGCGCACCTGGAGGAATTCGGGCGGCACAGTCCCACGCCCTTCGCACAACACCTTGCTCGCGCCAGTCTGGTTGATCAGAACGGCCTGACACCCGGGAGACGGCTGATTGTCGAACTTGTCGATCTGGGAGAGAGACCATGGATATTGAGTTGCGGGCTGGCAGGTGTCGTAGAGGAAGGTCCGATTGACGGATCCGCTGCTCAAGGCCAACCGCCCGCTGGCAGCCTGTGCGGCGCTTGCCGTACCTGCCATTACCAGGCAGGTGAGAGCCGACCCGGCGACGAGTGCACTCATCAGTAGTCGCATAGGATAAGTTTCATCGTCGGCACATTGCGGATCCAGGACATCTGCGTGACATGTACAGGGCATTTCCAGGGCGAGGGAGTTGGAAGCGGTACTGAGCCTGGATCCACCGCTGGGGATTTGACGAAAGAGCCGTGAAATAGGGCGAGGTGCCCTTTGACCTGGGATGATGGGAGTTCTCTACGCTTCCAGCAGCCCAGTCGGAAGGACACCTCGTCAGTGCGATTCTCCCACGCCGCCGACAGGACTCAGGCGATCTTCGATGATGAGCACGTGATCGCGTACGGTGGGCTGTCCCCGGCGATGCGGCTGGCCGAGCAGTGCGGGCTGGACGCCCTTGTCGGCGAGCACGTGGCCATCACCGCCGCCGACGGCGTCAACGCGCCGGCGAAGGTCGCCTCGATCGTGGCGGGCATGATGTGCGGCGCCGATAGCATCGACGACCTGGACGTGCTGCGCCACGGCGGCATGGACAAACTCTTCGGCGGCATCCGCGCACCGTCCACGCTCGGCTCGTTCCTGCGCGCCTTCACCTGGGGCAACGTCCGCCAACTGGAAAAGAGCGCACGACAGCTGCTGATCAGCCTGGCCGCTCACACGCCGCTGCTACCGGGCGCGGACGTGCTGGCCTTCCTCGACATCGACTCGACGCAGCGGCGCACCTACGGCTACGCCAAGCAGGGCTCAGGCTTCGGCCACGCCAAAATCCAAGGCAAGAGCGTGCTGGTACGCGGGCTGAACGTGCTGGCCACCACCCTGTCCACACCACTGGCCGCCCCGGTGCTGAGCGGCACCCGGCTGCGCGGCGGCAACGCCAACTCCGCCCGCGGCGCTGCATCTCTGCTGCGCGAGTCGATGAGCGTTGCGCGCGCCGGCGGAGCGTCGGGCACGCTGCTGGTGCGGGGCGACAGCGCGTTCTACGCCGCCGAGGTGGTGTCCGCCTGCCGCGAGCATGACACCCGCTTCTTCATCACCGCCAAGCTGGACCCCAAGGTCAAGGCCGCGATCGCGGCGATACCCGAGACCGCCTGGACGCCGATCAAGTATCCGCGCGCCGTCTTCGATGAACAGGCCGGCGGCTGGGTCTCCGACGCCGAGGTCGCCGAGGCCTCCTACACCGCCTTCACCAGCAAGAAGGGCAAGGCCGTCACCGCCCGGCTGATCGTGCGCCGCATCCGGCGGCTCGACGAGCAGGCCGCAGACGGGCAGGACGAACTGTTCGCCACCTGGCACTACTACCCGATCTTCACCGACAGCCCCTATACGCTGCTCCAAGCCGAGGAACAGCACCGTGATCACGCGGTGCAGGAGCAGGTCAACGCCAACCTGATCGACGGACCGCTCGCGCACCTGCCCTCAGGCCGGTTCGCGGCCAACGCCGCCTGGCTCACCTTGGCGGCGATCACGCACAACCTGCTACGCGCGCTCGGTTGCCTGGCCGGTGCTCAGCACGGGCGTGCCCGCGGGGTCAGTCTGCGACGCCGGATCATCGGCGTTCCCGCCCGCATTGCCCCGGAATGGCCGTGGACACGTGGTCTTCCACCTGCCCCGGCACTGGCCCTGGCGGCAGGCGTGGACCAACGCCTTCCACGCGACCCGAGCACGGCAGGTCCCTCACGCCCCGAAACCGGCCTCTACCTGCGGGAGCGGTCCTCGTCGAGGAATTGGAACGAGAAATGTCACCAAGAATCAAGCCGTGGATCCAGGCTGAGTCGGAAACCTCTTAAGATCACCAAAGGCCCGGCATCCACAGGAAGAGTTCACTCATGCGCACTATTTACGTCGTCACTCATCCGGAGGCGACGCACCACATCGAGAGGGTCGTCGGTGGCTGGCATGATTCGCAACTGACGCCAGCCGGCCTCAGTGCGGCGGCCGCCATTGCCCAGGCGCTGCGGGCCCAGATCCCGGACGGCGCCAAGGTGGAGCTGTTCTCCTCAGACCTGCAGCGCACCCGGCAAACGGCCGAGAAGGTCGGCGAGCTGTTCGGCGTGACACCGATCCTGGACCGCAGGCTGCGGGAGAAATCCTATGGAGAGGCAGAGGGAAGGCCCCAGGAGTGGCTGGACCAACGATTCATCCCGCCGCCGGCTGCCGGGGAACGGCTGGAACACGACGAGGGCGTGGAGGGTGCCGAGACCAAGGCGGCGTTGGCGCAGCGCATCTACGCGGCCATGGACGAGATCTTGCAGCGCCCCTGCGAACACCAGATCATCGTGACGCACGGCGGCTCCCTGACCTTCGTCGTGGCGTCCTGGATCAAGATGCCGATAAAAGCGGTCGGCCACGCCTATTTCCGAGCGCCATCCGGCAGCATCACCACGCTGCACGAAGACGACTTCTACTACAACCGCCAGGTCGTCAACCTCGGTGACACCCGCCATCTCGACTCCGCGAAAGCTGGGCTGACCTCTACCTGACCCGCTTCGGCAGCAAATGAGCTGAGGCGCTACCGCTGAGCATCAAGTTCCTAGTTCAGAGAAGGTTCCCGAGGTTGCTTCGCTGAACGAGCTGAACGAGCTGAACGAGATGATCGAGCGCTGGGATCTGGAGGGTAGCTCACATGGCCCGCGAGGCGCTCGATGGCACGCTCTCAGCGCACTTCGAGACCACGACGATCACGTTCCCCGACAAAGTGACCGGGAGTCGAATAGCCGGCGACCAGGGCCTGCTGGAAGCGTTCCTCTTTGCGGAGGGAAGGACGCATGCGACGACGGGGCTGCCGTCGGAGTTCCGGCGCGTCTGGGGCCCGCCACCTGGCCGGCCCAGCAGTGACCATGACAGCTGACCACCACGGCCAGATCAGCACCTACGGCCGACCACAGAGTGGTCCGAGCGTACGGGCACCTCAGCCGGTCCTCTCAAGCTTTGGGCAGCGTGAGGCCCAAAGCGACCATGGCAGGGGAGGGGGGACCACCTTCGGAACGCTCGGTTTTGTGACCGGGCTTGCCGGGCTCGAGTGTCCGAGGGTCGACCGATTCCAGAGGGGCTCCTGTGCTGTACTGCCCGTCGGGCAGGGTATCGCGATCATGGGGGGCAAGCCAAAAAACCCGACGGTGGAAGGTGCCTGAAGCGGGAGCTGCCTTGGCCGTGCGTCCGAGGATGGCATAGCCCACCATCCGGCCGTCACGGTGGTAGGCGGGTTTACCCTTCCTCGTGGGGAGCCGGTCGAGGCTCTGGCGAACGTAGTCAAGATCACTGATGTCTTCTAGCCATTCCAGCGCAATTTCGTGACTCAGGTTCCCTTCGTTGATCAGACTCATCGCCGAGGCTCCTCACCGTGAAACTCGGAGCCAAGGCCGATTCCGGGGTAGAACTTGCGCGAGTTGGATAGAATCATTTCCCTCGGCGATGCCATTTTCAGCGTGTCGCGAATACGTGCGGCGAAGTTACGCGCTGAGACAGGGGTCGCACCTTCAGAACCACACCAGCGAGTGTATGCCCCGTATAGACTGGTCTGCTCAGCACGAAGGCCCGCTTGGAGTATGCAGGCTTCCCCGATGAAACGTCCCACCACATCCTCCGTCGCTTCGTAAGCATCAGTCGCTAGCCGTACCCGCCCAGGGCCCGACAAGTCTTTTTCTCCCGCTAGATACCGGCGGGCTCCGTTGACCAGCCAGGCAAGGATTCCCGGTCCCTCCTCATCCACCAAGATGCGCGCTAGGTTGTCAATCTTATGTTCTTCGGACACCACGCGTTCGAACGGGATCAAGCGCAGCCGCCTCCAGAAGGCGAAGCCGCCGGTGCTGACTTCTGGACGGTGATTCCCCAGCAGCCATAGGTGGTGCGTGGGGTCGAAACTGAAGAAGTCCTGACGCATCCGCCGGGCCTTGATCTTGTCTCCTCCGGTGAGGAGCTTGACTCTCGCTTCGTCGAAGCGGTCTCCAGGTTTGAGTTCGGAGCAGACGATGATGCGGCGGCCGTGCAGTTCCGCAAGATCAGTGGGGTGTCCGTCGAAGGATTTCGCCATGAGGAAGCCCGGCGGAGCGGCGTCGGCATAGTCTCCGAGCAGTTGCAGCATGACCTCAAGCAGGACGGACTTGCCGTTCTTGCCGGCTCCGAACAGAAATGGCAGGACTTGCGCACCGACGTCTCCCGAGATGGAGTAACCCAGCAGCAGGTGCAGGAAGTCGATGGTTTCCTTACCTTCGACGTCATCACCGAAAGTGTCGGTGAGGAACCGCTCCCAGCGTGGGATCAGCCCCTGGTGGGGCGCCAGAGACGTGGAACGGGAGTGCAGGTGACGTTCCGGGTCAGGAGTGGCGATCAGTCCAGTGCGCAGATCGACCACTCCGGCGGGAGTACACAGGGCGTAGGGGTCAGCGTCGAGCATAGCGGCACTGAGGGCCATTCCGGGGGCGGCCTTGGCTTGCACCAACATCGCGTGCATACCGGAGGTTGATAGTGCTCGCTTCTTGTGTCGGCGGAGGTCAGCGGAGGAGTATCGGTGGTAGCGGTCGATGTGAGCTAGCTGGTCGGCCATTTCGCCTGCTGCCCATAAGACCGCGTCACTCTCGTCGGGGACCCACCGGTATTCGGCCCACCGATACCAGCCAAGGCCAGGCACATGCTTGAAGTCACCGCCATACATACGGACGAACAGCTTGGCGTTGCCACGGTCGGTCAGTGACTCTGGCAACAGTCCGTCGCTGGTGGCCGGCGTAGGAGGAGCCGTCCTGCGCGGGGCAGCGTCAGCTGACGAGAGTTCGGCCAGCTCGAGCATTTGCTGAGCGGCGGCTTCGGCGTTGAAGCCACTGGAGGGCGTTCCGGACGTCATCGGCGTTCCTGGAGGTAGAGCGGCCGGGAGGCTCCCCGGGACAAACCGGTAGCGATGATCTTGTTGCTGCGACTCTCTTGTCCAGGGCGGGCGTGATGCGCTGAGTTCGCCAGATTTGTCTGGGCATCTTGCATCGAAAGATATCCTCCTGCGACCAGACCACCCGCCGTGTATGCCGCTCGATTGAGTTTGGCGGTGAAACCTGCTCCCTGGGGAAACGCCGAGCATGCCTCCACGTCGGCCAGGAGACGATGTAGCAGGCGCTCGGCGGCGCTATGGCGGCCGCCGGCTTCGATAACGGCCCGGCGGGCGCGCGGAGGAATCGAGGCCACCTGATGCGAGCTCGGTGCAGGGGCCGACGTGTGGCCTGTGCGCGCCAGCTCCTGTGCCAACCAGCGAGGCAGCTGCGCTGGGACATGGCATTCTCCCACGACGGTGTAGGTGCCGTCCTTGGTACGGGTTCCGGGTGCGACGATGTAGCCGCCGTGAGCGCGTACATCCACCTGCCAGGCCAACGCGCGGGAGGAACTTGAGCCGGTGGAGCACCGGAAGATATGGCCAGGTTCAGGCCGGTACCAGACGTGAAGGCCTCCGGAGGGGGTACGGACACGCAAGGTCGCGGTGTCGGCGGCCGGATGGGGCGCACTCCGAAGCGCCGCCAACAGCGCCAGAGTGTCGAATCCGGTTGCGAGTCCGGTCAGATCGACCCGAGGGGCGATCGCGATGCCGGGGAGCAGGCGGTTGCGGTCGGGGATGGGTGCGGTATGCGCGTCAATGTCGATAACGACGAGGGCGGCGGGGCCGCAGGCGACACCAACGCCGAAATCAGGACGGGTACGCCACCAGGTGTTGATCCGCTCCGAGTCGAGAGTCGCTGCATGGAAGCCATGGCACCAGCGACCTTGCTGCAAGCAGCGGCATCCGGTGGCGCGGTGCTCAGGGACATGGCAGGCGTCGCAGTTACGCGCAGGAGTTTTTCGTCCAGGGGCTAGAGGATGGACCGGCCAGCCCTGCGCAGCGCACCATCGGGCGATGTCGAGCGGCTGTGAAGACAGTGGGCGGCGAGGGCCGGCTTCCTCGAGAGGGGCGTACGGAGTCACGTCATCCCTTCTCATCGTCGGGCCGCAGGGCACGGTCGCAGTTTCGGCTTACGGGGGGCACAGCCAGCGGCCAGAACGCCGAGCGACTGAAGCGACCGAGCCTTGAACATGGCATATCAGGGTAGCGGACGTTGAATCGCTTGCGGGGATGATCGCCACGTGGCTGAGAGCGGCTAACGCAATGAGGCCAGACGGCGCCGGCAGATGAGTGTGCAGGCCAGCTTGAGGAAGGGGGCGAGGGTCATCGTCACTGTCTCGATCGTCCTGTCTCGCCCTGCTTCACATCAAAGGACTCATCTGTCCCATGTATCACAGCAGTTTGACAGAGAAGGCTCGATGAGCGCGAGCCACCGACGGCAGCGACTGAAGCGACTGCGCCGAACGTCTATGACCTGTGAATCGCCGATGGCCGGGGGCGGGGATATGGGGGAAGGGAAGTCGCTTCGGTCGCTGCTCTCTTGTTGATTGCTGGGCTGACCTGCGTATTTGAACTCTTCAGGATCAGCGACTAGAGCGTGTCCCCGAGCCGCTGGTCACGTCTGTGTGCCGACAAGCGCCTCCACTACTGTCTTGGTCCCTTGCAGGGGAAGGGGGCAGGGCGATCGAAGCGACCGACGCGGAAGCGTGAGTCTCCTCCGTGCTGGTTACGTTGGTATGGTTGTTTCTGCGTTTGGCCCTGTCGGTCCGGGCTACGGCTTTGGCGGGGCCGATGGTGGACTGGTCGGCGAGCCGACCAGTCGCTGATGGCTTCTTGGGGCAGGGTGGCGTGAACTCGCACACCGCACTGCACCATCGCGTTGCGGCGCCGCTGGCGCAGTGGTCTCCGGAGCGCCGCGGCGGCTCTTCTCGCAGGTGCTCTGCACCGGCCCGGCGGCGACTGTGGAGTGCGCGGCCGTCCCCGCGTGGCTGGTCGCCCGGCTGGGCCGGCCGATCCTGACCGCCTGGAACGCCAAGGAAGACCTGCTGGACCTGCTCGCCCTGGCCCGCACCCATCCCGACCGCACCGTGATCGCCGATCGGCTGTTCCGCTTCTACGACCGCTGCGCCGCCTCCGGCCTGCCCGAACTCGAACGCCTGGCCACCACCGTCGAGACCTGGTGGCCCGAGATCCTGGCCTTCATCAGACCGGCATCACCAACGCCGGTTCCGAGGGCACCAATCGCGTCATCAAGACCACCGCCCGCGATGCCTACGGCTTCCGCAACACCGAGAATCAACGGCTACGCACACGCTGCGCCACCACCCGACGCGGACGAGGACACCTCAACCCCGCTTAACTTCGAAGAGCCCGCATACTCCGGATCGGCCTCGTCGTAGTCGCCGTGCAGCGAGATGGAGGTCATGTCCCAGATCGCGGCCAGCCTGCCCGACTCGGGCCAGCTGGTCCAGATGAGGGCCAGGGCGTTCAGAGCGCGGCCGATCGGCATCAGAATGCGTTATCTCCTGTCCTTGCGGAGTGTTTGGATCTCGCGCCAGACGTCATCGGCTTTGGCATCTCGAACTTTGGAGAAAATGGCCAGCGACTCCTGCCAGGCAGCCTCGGCATCCGT
>NZ_SMKP01000188.1:0-21709 GCF_004349015.1 Nonomuraea diastatica | reverse complement strand
GGCAGTGGCTGGGCACGCTGCGGGGCATCAGCGACAGGCAGGATCTGCACGGGCTGATCGAGGGGCGGCTCACCCGGATCCTCCTCGACTGCGGAGGGCTCGACGACGCCGGCGACCGTATGTCCAGGGCCATGTCGCGGGGCCAGCCGCCGGCGCGGGCGGCGGCGTGGGTCGAGGGGTTCCTGGCCGGGGGCGGGCTGCTGATGGTGCACGATCCGCGGCTGCTCGGCCTGGTGGACGGCTGGCTCACCGGGCTGTCCTCCGATCAGTTCACCGACGTGCTGCCGCTGCTGCGCCGTACGTTCGGCACGTTCGCCGCGCCGGAACGGCGGGCGGTCGGCGAGCGGCTGCGCTCGGCCGGTCGTGACGCGGGAGAGCGGGATCAGACCGTCGACGAACGCCGCGCCGCGCCCGCCGTCGCGACCGTGCTCTCCATCCTCGGCACGGCGGGCCGATGAGCGCACCGGGGGTCGGCGGGTCGGCGAGCGCACGGAGGGGCCGGTCAGCGGATGGTGAGGTCCGCCCGTGAGGTCCAGAGGATGAGGTGGGGCCGTGAGGTCGGGCCGTGCGGTCCAGGGGGTGATGCCCGGTGGTGAGGTCCAGGGGATGAGGTCCAGGGGGTGTCAGGGTGCGGGCGGATGAGGGTGTGCAGGGGACGACGGCGTGGGAAGGCAGAGCGATGAGCGCGGCGGACGAGCGGATGCGCCGGTGGCGGCTGGTGCTGGGCGGTGGCGACGCCGACGGCACCGGGTGCGGTCTGGAGGGCGCCGACGCGGGGATGGACGCGGCGCTGGCCGCCGTCTACGAGCAGGGCGGCCGCGAGGGCGGGCTGGGCGCGTCGGCCCCGAGGGTGGCCCGCTGGCTGGGTGACATCCGCACCTATTTCCCCTCGACGGTCGTCCAGGTCATGCAGCAGGACGCGATCGAGAAACTCAACCTCACCCGGCTGCTCCTCGAACCCGAGATGCTCGACGCGGTGGAGCCCGACGTGCACCTGGTCGGCACCCTGCTCGCGCTCAACAAGGTCATGCCCGACCAGGCCCGCGAGTCGGCCAGGGCGCTGGTGCGCCGGGTGGTGGCGGAGCTCGAACGCCGGCTCGCGCAGAAGACCAGGGCCGCAGTGACGGGCGCCCTCAACCGCTCGGCCAGGACTCACCGCCCCAAGCGGGTGGCCGACATCGACTGGAACCGTACGATCAGGGCCAACCTCAGGAACTACCTGCCTGAGAGGAACACGGTCGTCCCTTCACGCCTGGTGGGCTATGCCCGCAGGCAGCGGTCGGTGCAGCGCGAGGTGGTGTTGTGCATCGACCAGAGCGGTTCGATGGCGGCCTCGGTCGTCTATTCGAGCGTGTTGGGGGCGGTGCTGGCGTCGATGCGGTCGTTGAAGACGTCGCTGGTGGTGTTCGACACGGCGGTGGTGGATCTCACCGATCAGCTGCACGATCCGGTGGAGCTGCTGTTCGGCACGCAGCTCGGCGGCGGCACCGACATCAACCGGGCCGTCGCCTACTGCCAGGGCCTCATCACCAGGCCGGCCAACTCGATCGTCATCCTGATCAGCGACCTGTACGAGGGCGGTGTCAGGCAGGAGCTGCTGCGCAGGGTGGCGGCGATGACGCAGGCCGGCGTGCAGGTGGTCGTGCTGCTCGCGCTGTCGGACGAGGGCGCGCCCTTCTACGACCACGATAACGCCGCCGCGCTGGCCGCGATGGGCGTGCCCGCGTTCGCGTGCACGCCCGACGCGTTCCCCGACCTGATGGCGGCGGCGATCGAGCGGCGCGACATCGCCCGGTGGGCGGAGCGGCACGCCGCGGTCAAGGGCTAGGGACTTCGGCCCTGGCCCTGAACGCGCCGAGCATGAGACGGGTGGCCCCGGGAGCTCGACACCGGGTCCGCCTCCCTCTACGCGCACGTGGCAGGCAAGGAGGAGCTGCTTGAGCTGACCCACGACCGGTGCTCGGTGAGATCCGGCTGCCCGAGCGCGACCCGGGCCGCGGGAAGGAGCAGTTGCGGAAACAAGATCGGACCGTGCGGCACTTCGCCGTCCTGTCGGACGGTCATAAGATCGACTCCCCGCGTTTCCTCCGCCGCGCGGAGAGGAAACGAAGCGCTTGCACCGGGCGCTGTCCCGCAAGGCCAAGAGATCGAACAACCGGGCCAAGACCCGTCGAAAGGTCGCCCGCCAGCACGCGAAGGTCGCCGACGCACGCCGCGAGTTCTGCCACCAGCTCTCCACACAGATCATCCGTGAGAACCCAACGGTGGTCGTGGAAGACCTGGCGGTCAGCGGGCTCGCGCGCACCCGGCTGGCCACGAGCGTGCACGACGCGGGCTGGTCGGCCTTCACCGGCATGCGGCGATCAACATCCTGGCCGCCGGACGGGCGGCACTCGACGGGCTGGAGGGCGCACGCCGTGAGCGTGCCTTAGGCCCAAATGCCTAGGCCCCGCGCCCGATGTGCCGACCTGCTGGTTCGCCATAGCTTGCCACCATGACGACAACGGTTGAAGGGCCCGCGAGCGCCGCCCCGGTGAGCGTGGTGTCCCCGCGATATCGAGCGCTCAGCGTGGGGCTGGTCGCGCTGATCATGTTGACGGCCTTCGAGGCGATGGCGGTGGCCACGGCGATGCCCGTCGTGGCCCGCGACCTCGGCGGCATGCACCTGTACAACCTGGCCTTCAGCGCCACGCTGGCCGCCAGTGTGATCGCGACGGTGCTGGGCGGGCGGTGGAGCGACGTGCGGGGGCCGTTGCCGCCGCACGCCGCCGGGGTGACGAGTTTCGTGGCCGGGCTGCTGCTGGCCGGGTTGGCGCCGACCATGGAGGTGTTCGTCGCGGGCCGGTTCGTGCAGGGCCTTGGGGCGGGTTTGATCCAAGTGGCGCTTTATGTGCTGGTTGCCAGGGTTTATCCGGGATCGATGCACCCCAAGGTGTTCGCCCTGTTCTCCGCCGCCTGGGTGCTGCCCTCGATGGTCGGCCCCGCGATCGCCGGGTTCGTGGTCGAGAAGATCGACTGGCGGTGGATCTTCCTCGGAGTCTCCTTGATCGTCATCCCGGCGGCGTTGCTGCTCTGGCGCGGCACCGCGGGACGTGAGGTGCGGGACGGCGTCGCCGGGCCCGCCCCCGGCCTGGGACGCAAGCTCGTCTGGGCCACGCTGACCGCCGTCTCCGCCGCCCTCATCCAGTACGGCAGCGCGCTCAAGCTCGCCGGCCTGCCCCTGCTGCTCATCGGAATCGTCCTGCTGGTCGTGGCGCTGCCCCGGCTGCTGCTGCCCGGCTCGCTCAAGGCCGCCCGCGGCCTGCCGACCGCGCCCGTGCTGCGCGGCCTGGCCTTCGGCTCGCTCACCGCGGCCGAGGTGCTCATCCCGCTCATGCTGATCAGCGAGCGCGGCCTGACCCCGACGGGGGCCGGCATCGTGCTCACCATCGGCGCGCTCGGCTGGTCCGCCGGCTCGTGGATCAAGGGGCGCGGCACGATCAGCGACATGACCGCCATCCGCGGCGGCGCCGCCATGATCGCCCTGGGCATCTCCCTGGTGACGCTCGTGCTGATCGACTCCGTGCCGATCGCGGTCGCGTACGTGGCCATGGCCATCGCCGGCCTCGGCATCGGCGCGCTGCACCCCACGGTGTCCGTCCTGGTGCTGAAGATGTCCAAGGAGGGCGAGGAGGGCCGGAACAGCGCGGCCGTCGGCGTCGGCGAGTCGGTGTTCACCGTCGTGGCCGTCGCGGTCAGCGGCGCCCTGTTCACGGCAGCCGCCCAGAACTATCTCGCCGGTCTGATCTTCGCCGTCGCGCTGGCGGTGCTGGCCTTCCTGCTGGCCCCGCGTTTTGCCAAGCCCGCGGCACCAGGCACTATGGAGGGAAGCGCGTCATAGAACGACGAGAAATCTCCCCTTCCGCCCTCTGCTGACCGGGCACGACCCTGGGGCGGCGGCCGGATGGGCAGGGCTCTCGCCGGTGAGGGGGATACATGCCGCGAGTGCGGGAGCTTGAGGTCTTCCGGTTGGCACTGCCGTTCGGCAAGAGGTCGGAGACCCTGCTCGTGAAGCTCACCGACCACGGCGGCATGAGCGGCTGGGGCGAGGTGACCTCCCCCCAGCCGAAGACCTGGTCGAGGCTGGAGGAGTCGCTGGCGGCCCTGCTGATCGGCGTCGACTGGGAGCATCCCGACACCGTGCCGAGCGGCGACTCCGCGGTCGACATGGCCTGCTGGGACCTGTGGACCAAGATGCGGGGCGTGCCGCTCGCCGAGGCGATCGGCGGCACCCGCACCTCGCTCATGGCGACCGTGCGGATCGCGCCCGACCTGTCCGTCGAGAGCCTCGTGTCCCGGGTCAACCAGCAGGTCTGCGCCGGCTACGGGCACGTCACGCTGGACATCAGGCCCGGGTGGGACGTCGAGCCCGTGCGCGCGGTGCGGCAGGCGTACCCGGCGCTCACCCTGGCCGTCGACTGCGGCAACGCCTACTCCGACCTCGGCCAGCTCGTCGCGCTCGACTCCTACGGCCTGGAGGTCATCGAGCGGCCCTTCGACACCGGCGACGTCCACACGCACGCCTCACTGCAGGATCAGGTGGCCGCCTCGGTCGCCGTCGAGGTCGGTTCGACCGCCGGCCTCGACGACTACCTGACGCTGCGCGCGGCGCGGGTCCTGCTGCTGCGGCCCGCCGCGTTCCCGTCGCTGTCGGATGCCAGGCGGGCACACGACCGGGCCGCCGCGGCGGGCTGGGACATCCAGTGCGCGGGCGGTCAGGGCGCGGGGCTGGCCAGGGCGGCGACGGTGGCGGTGGCGAGCCTGCCCGGGTGCACGCTGCCGTGCGACGTGACCCAGCCGCCGCGGCAGAACCAGATCGTCACCCCGATCGTGGGCGCGAACGCCGGCGTGATCGCCGTGCCGTACACCCAGTCGGGTCTCGGCCACGACATCGACGAGACCCGCGTGCGCAAGCTGGCGAAGGACTCCTTCCGCGCGTGACCGCGACGAGCGGAGGGTAGCGGCGGACAGGGAACCCCCACGAGCACGCCATCCGGCCGGCCTGAGCAGGGACTTCCCTGAACGAAGGTCGCCGCCCGGCGGGATCGCATGTAACGGCCAGGGCATAACCTGGGTTAGGGGAGGTCCGACACTGACGGCTCAGCGAGCGCTGGGCCGCTGGAGTGATCATGGCCATGGCTGAGTCGAACATCGCGAACGGCCGGCGGTTGCCTGCGGAGCTGAACAGCTTCGTGGGCCGCCGGCATGAGACGGCCGAGGTCAAGCGGCTCATGTCCGAGTCCAGGCTGGTGACGCTCGTCGGCGTGGGAGGAGTCGGCAAGTCCCGGCTGGCCCTGCGGGTGGCGTGCGACGTGCGGCGCGCCTTCCCCGACGGTGTGTGGCTGGTCGAGCTGGCCGCGCTGGAGAGCCCCGAGCTGCTCGCCCAGACGGTGAGCGAGGCCCTGGGCGTCCAGGACCGGTCCGTACGCTCCCCGATCGACGTGCTCACCGGCCACCTGCGGGACAAACACCTGCTCGTGGTCCTCGACAACTGCGAGCACCTGCTGGACGACTGCGCGGTCCTGGCGGCCACGCTGATCCGCGCGGCGCCCCGCCTGAGCGTCCTCGCGACGAGCAGGCAGGCGCTCGGCGTCACGGGCGAGCTGACGATGCCGGTGCCGCCGCTGGTGGTCCCCGGCCTGGACAACGATCGCCCGTCCACCGCGTCGCTGCGGCAGTCGGACGCGGTGCGGCTGTTCGTCGACCGCGCCCACGCCGTGCTCCCCGGCTTCGAGCTCACCGACGCCAACGGCGACAGCGTGGCGCGGATCTGCCGGCGGCTGGACGGCATCCCGCTCGCGATCGAGCTGGCCGCCGTCTCGCTCAGGGCCATCTCCGTCGACCAGTTGCTGGCCCGGCTGGACGACCGCTTCCGGCTGCTCACCAAGGGCGCGCGGACCGCCATGCCCCGCCAGCGCACGCTGCGGGCGCTGATCGACTGGAGCTACGGGCTCTGCACCGAGCAGGAACGGCTGCTCTGGGCCCGGCTCTCCGTCTTCTCAGGAGGCGTCGACCTGGAGGCGGCGGAGCAGGTGTGCTCCGGCGACGGCATCGAGCCGGACGAGATGGTCGACCTGGTGAGCGGCCTCGTCGGCAAGTCGGTGCTGGCCCGCGAGGACCACGGCTCGTCGGTGCGGTACCGGCTGCTGGAGACCATCCGCCAGTACGGCCGCGACCGGTTGCGGGAATCGGGCGGCGAACAGGAACTGAAGCTCCGGCATCGCGACTGGTGCAGGGACCTGGTGGGCCGCGCGGAGCAGGCCTGGTACGGCCCCGGCCAGCTGACCTGGTTCGCCCGCCTGCGCGCCGAGCACGGCAACATCCGCGCGGCCCTGGACCACTGCCTGACGACGCCGGGCGAGACGGAACCCGGCCTGGACATCGCCACGGCCCTGCGCTTCTACTGGATCGCGTCAGGCTCGTTCCGCGAGGGCCGCAGCTGGCTCGACCGCCTGCTCGCCGCGGACCACGAGCCGAGCGCGGCCCGCGCCCGTGCCCTCGTCGTCGACGCCAGGCTGGCCGTCCTGCAGAGCGACTTCGCGATGGCAGCCGCCATGCTGGACGAATGCCACAACCTGGTCGCGCGGCTCGGCGAGGAGTCGATCCTGGCCATGTCCGCCTATGTCGTCGGCTTCTCGGCCCTGCTCCAGCGCGACCTCGACGGCGCGCTGAGGATGCTCGGCGAGGCGGTGGAGCGCAGCCGCGACGAGGACGACCAGACGGGCGTGGTGAACGCGCTGCTCTACCTCGCCACCGCGCACTCACTCCTCGGGCATACCGAACAGGCCGTCACGCACTTCAAGGAGTGCGTGGAGATGTGCGAGGCCCGTCAGGAGCACTGGTTCAGGTCGTACACGTTGTGGGTGTTCGGGATCGAGAAGTGGAGGCAAGGGGACACCGCGGAGGCGGTCGAGATGGAGCGCCTGGCCATCCGGCTCAAGCAGCCCTTCGACGACCGCCTGGGCATCGCCCTGTGCATCGAGGCCCTGGCGTGGATGGCGGCCGGTGACGAACCCGAGCGCGCCGCCGTCCTGCTCGGGGCCGCGCGGGAGAACTGGCGCTCGTTCGGCGGGCCGCTGTTCGGCAACCTGTCCGACTACCACGACGCCTGCGAGGCGTCCACGCGGGAACGCCTCGGCGGCAGGCGCTTCGACACCGCCTTCCGCAAGGGCACCGAGCTCGGCTCCGCCGCCGCGGTCGCGTACGCCATGGGCGAGGACCCGGGGCGGGGCAGGCAGGCGGGGGAGACGTCGCCGCTCACCCGCAGGGAGACGGAGATCGCCCGGCTCGTCGCCCAGGGAATGAGCAACAAGGCGATCGCCGCCTCGCTGGTGATCGCCCAGCGGACCGCGGAAGGACATGTCGAGCACATCCTGAACAAGCTCGGGTTCACCTCACGGGCCCAGATCGCCGCCTGGGTCGGCGAGCAGGACCACCGCGACCCCGGGAGTTCCTCATGAAGTCCAACGGCGGCTTGCTGACCGGCGGAGCCTCCTTCGTCGGCCGGAGACGCGAGCTGGCCATGGCCAGGAAGGCGCTGATCCGCGGACGGCTGCTCACGTTGACGGGGGCGGGCGGCGTGGGCAAGACCCGCCTGGCCCTCCAGATCGTGGAGCACGTCAAGGGGACGTTCCGCGACGGTGTCGGGGTGGTCGAGCTGGGCACGCTGGAGACCGGCGAGCTGCTGGAGTCGGCCGTCGCCTCGGCGCTGGGGTTGCGCGACGCGGGTCCCGACCCGATGAACGTGCTGGTGGACCACATGTCCGGCAAGCGGATGTTGCTCGTCCTGGACAACTGCGAGCACCTGTTCTCGATCTGCGCCCCCTTCGTGGACCGGCTGCTGCGGGTCGCTCCGCGGCTGCGCATCCTCGTGACCAGCAGGCAGACGCTGGGCGTCTACGGCGAGCAGGTGCTGACCGTGCGGCCGCTGGCCGTGCCCGACCCGGCCCGGCCGCTCGGGGAGATCGCCCGCCATGACGCCGTCCGCCTCCTCGAGGACCGCATGGCGGACGTCCTGCCCGGCTTCTCCCTCGCCGCGGGCAACGCATGTCGCGTGGCCCGGCTGGCCCAGCGCCTGGAGGGCGTGCCGCTGGCGATCGAACTGGCCGCGGCGAGGCTCCGCACGATGTCGCTCGACCAGCTGATACGCGAACTGGACAAGCCGATCGACGTGCTGGCGGCCGACACCTGCGCCACGCTGCCGCGCCACCACTCGGTGCGTGCGACCACGGAATGGAGCTTCGGGCTGTGCTCGGCGGCCGAGCAGCGGCTGTGGGCCCGGCTGTCGATGTTCCCCGCCGGGGCCGACCTGGACACCGCCGAGGCGGTGTGCTCCGGCGACGGCATCGACGCCGCCGACGTGCTCGACCTGCTGGCAGGGCTGGTGGACAAGTCGGTGCTGTGCTGCGATCGCCGGGAGAGGGGGCTCAGATACCGCATGCTGGAGAGCCTGCGCGCGTACGGCTGCGAGCGGCTGGCGCCCTCCGAGAAGAACCTGCTGCGCGGACGTTACGTCGATCACTACCGGCAGCTGGTGGAGGGCAGCCAGATCGACCGGATAGTGCCCGACCAGCTCGAACGCTACCGGCGGCTGCAGGTCGAGCTGCCCAACGTGCGGGTCGCCCTCGAAGCGTGCCTGAGCACGCCGCCGTTGACGCGCGTGGGGCTGGACATCGCCTCGGCGTTGTGGTGCTACTGGCTGCTGGCCGGGTCGCTTCTCGAGGGGAGGTACTGGCTGGAACGCGGCCTGGACCTGGTGCGGGAGCCCGGCAGGACCCGCGCGACGGCGCTCTGGGCGGACAGCATGCTCGCCCTCCGCCAGGGCGACCTCGTGATCGCGCTGCCCAGGCTGGAGGAGTGCCTCGACCTGGCCCGCCGTCCCGGCAACGAGGCCGTCCTGCCGTACGCCATCGGGACCGCCGGCGTCGCGGCGTACTCCAGCGGAGACCACGAGCGCGGGCTCTCCCTGCTGCAGGAGTCCCTGGCCGTGCACCGCGCGGGGGAGAACGTCGACGGCGTCATGCTCAACCTCTACTACGCGTCCGCGTACGGCTCCGTCGGCCACCCGGGACGCGCCGCCGAGTTCGGCGAGGAACTGCTCGCGCTCTGCGAGAAGCACCACGCGCGGGTCTCCCGCGCGTACGCCCAGCTGGCGCTCGGCGTCGCCCGCTGGAACCTGGGCGACTGCCGCCGTGCCGAGGCGCTGGTGACGTCGGCGGCCATGTTCACCGGGGAGGTCAACGACCGCTGGTGTCTCACCCAGTGCCTGGAGGTGCTGGCGTGGATCGCGGGCGCCCGCGGAGAACACTGGCGGGCCGCCGGGCTGATGGGTGCGGCACACGCGCTGTGGCAGACGATGGGAGCCTCGCCCGAACGGTTGTGGTATCACGCGGCATGGCACGAGCACTGCAGGGAGCAGGCACGCCGGGCGCTGGGCGGGAGGGCGTTCGCGACGGCCTTCCGTCAGGGGGCTCGGCTGGGCCAGGACCGCGCCGTGAGCTACGCGGTCGCAGGCTGAAGCCCGGGTGACACCGTCCGTCAGGCCAGGGCGGCCTCCAGGAGCAGAGCACCCGCGCCCAGGAGCGCGGCGTCGCGGCCGGCCCGCGCGGGAGCCACCTCCAGGTCCCTGGTGGCCAGGGGGAGGCAGCGTTCCCAGACGGCCGCCCGGATCGAGGTGATCAGCGGCTCGGCCGCCGACAGGCTGCCGCCCACCGCCACCACGTCCGGGTTGAAGAAGTTCACCAGCACGGTGAGGACCTCGCCGATCCGCCGGCCGGCGTTGCGCACCAGGCTGGTCGCCTCGGGGATCGCGTCGTTGACCAGGCCCACGATGTCGCCGGTGCGGGTCACCGGGATCCCGGCCTCCGACAGGGCGGCCATCAGGGCGGCGCCGCTGGCGTAGGCCTCCAGGCAGTCGGGGTGGCCGCAGGCGCAGATGACCGACGAGTCCGAGCGGACCCGGACGTGGCTGATGTCGCCGGCCGCGCCCCGGCCCCTGTGCAGGCGGCCGTTCACGACGACGCCGCAGCCTATGCCCGTGCCGGCCTTAACGACCATGAGGTTACGGCGGTCCGGCCAGCATCGTGTCTCGCCCGCGGCCATCAGGTTGGCGTCGTTCTCGACCAGGATCGGCAGGTCGTAGCGGGTGGCCAGGCGCTCGGCCACGGGGAAGTCGTTCCAGCCCGGCATGCGCGAGGGTGTCACGACCCGCAGGGTGAGCGGGTCCACGGGGCCGGGGATGCCGGTGCCGATCCCGCGCAGCGGCACCGCCGCGGGCACGTGCTCGGCCAGCAGCGCGTCGAACGCGTCGGCGATGCGGTCGAGTGTGGCCCGGGGGCCGTCGGCGATCTCGCAGGGCCGTTCCTCGATCACGAGCGGGGCGCCGCTGAGGTCGAGCAGGCCGAGGCGCACGTGGTGGGCGCCCAGATCGGCGACCGCGAGCACGCCGGCCGTGTCCGACAGGCGCAGCAGCCGGGGCCGTCGCCCGCCGCGCGACGTGCCGGATCCCTCTTCGGCCAGCAGGCCCGCGTCGAGCAGCTCTTCGACGCGCAGCGACACGCTGGACGCGGCCAGGCCGGATAAACGCGCCAGGTCCGCGCGTGACTCGGCCTTGCCGGTGGCGACGAGTCGCAGCAGGTCACCCTGTGCCCCCTGCACGGGCAGCCGCTGGTTCATGTGAAAATACCTACCATGCGTCGACTTCAGACGACAACGTATTGACTTGATGCGAAATATCCCACTACGGTCCGGCTTATCTTCGATATCGAAGGAAGTGAGCTGTTCATGAAGAGGTTTGTCGCCGCCGCCGTCCTCGCGGTGTTAACCCTGGCGGCCTGCGGTGAGTCGAGCAGCCCAGCCGTGCCGGGCGAGCCCCGGAGCAGCGGCCCCGACGTGCTGGCCAAGGCGCCGGTCGCGACGGCGGCCGAGATCCTGCCCGGCTCGACCATGGAGAAGATCAAGAAGCGTGGCGAGCTCCTCGTGGGCGGCTCGCTGGACGCGCCCCTGCTCTCCCAGCAGAACCCCGTCACCGGCGAGGTCGAGGGGTTCGACGCGGAGATGGGCAAGGCACTGGCCAAGTACATCCTCGGCGAGCCCAAGGTGAAGATCGTCAACTCGGCGTCGGAGACCCGTGAGGCGCTGCTCGCCAACGGCACCGTGGACGTCGTCTTCCAGACGTACACGATCACCGAGGAGCGGGCCGAGCAGGTCTCGTTCGCGGGCCCGTACTACACCTCCGGTCTGACGATCGCGGTGAAGAAGGGCACGACGGGCATCGCCAAGCCGGAGGACCTGAACGGCAAGAAGGTCCTGGCGGGCGCGAACACCCCGGCGATCCCCGCGATCAAGAAGCTGGCGCCGCAGGCGGAGATCATCACGTTCGGCAGCGACCCCGAGTGCGTCCAGGCGCTCAAGCAGGACCGTGGCGTCGCGTACGTGCAGGACGAGACGATCCTCATCGCCGACGCCAAGTCCGACCCGGCGATCGAGATCGTCACGAAGCCGTTCACCGAAGACCCGTACGGCATCGGGCTCAAGCACGGTGACGACGCGTTCAAGAAGTTCGTCAACGACTGGCTGAAGAAGACGCAGGACACCGGGGTCTGGCAGCAGATCTGGAAGAAGACCATCGGCACCGTCGTGACCGGCGAGGCTCCGCAGCCGCCGCGGATCGGCTCCGTGCCGGGGTCCTGATGTCCGTCCTGCTGGATCATCTGCCCGAGCTGTGGCAGGGCCTGGTCGTGACGTTCCAGCTCACCGCCGGGTCCTTCGCGGGCGCGGCGGTGCTGGGCGTGCTGGTCTGCGCCCTGCGCGTCAGCCCGGTACGGGTGCTGCGCGCCCTCGGCACGGCCTACGTCGAGGCGTTCCAGAACCTGCCGCTGCTCGTGCTGCTCGTCCTGGCGTTCTTCGGCCTGCCGGAGATCGGCATCAAGGCCGGCCTGCTGGAGACGGCCATCGTGGTCATCGCCGTGTACGAGGGCGCCTACGTCGGCGAGGCCCTGCGCTCGGGGGTGAACTCGGTGTCGAAGGGCCAGGGCGAGGCCGCCAGGGCGATCGGCCTGACGTTCGGCCAGTCGCTGCGGCACGTCATCCTGCCGCAGGCGCTGCGCACGGTCGTCCAGCCGCTCGGCAACATCTTCATCATGACGACCATGAACACCGCGCTCGCCGCGGCCGTCGGCGTCGTCGACCTGACGGCGGCGGCCAACCGGGTCAACCTCGTCGAGGCGCAGCCGATCCCGATCTTCGTGGGCGCGGGCGTGGCCTACGCCCTGATCGCCGCCGTGGCCGGGTTCGTCGCCGGGCGCCTCGAACGGAGGCTGGTGATCCTCCGATGACGACCCTCCACCCGGGGGCCCTGCGGCGAAGGGGGCTCCGATGACGAGCACCGCGCTCTTCGACGAGCCGGGGCCCAAGGCCAGGAGGCGCATCCGGATCGCGACCGTGCTCGGCACGCTCGCCGCCGTCGCGCTCGTCGCCCTGGCCGTGCGGCAGTTCGCCGCGAACGGGCAACTCGACGCCGCGCGCTGGCAGCCGTACGCGACCTGGCCCATGTGGCGTTATCTCCTGGACGGTCTGTGGTCCACCTTCCTCGCGGCCGTCGTCTCGGCGGCGTTGTCCATGGCGCTCGGCCTGGTGCTGGCGCTGGGCCGGCTCTCGCCGCGCCGGTGGGTGCGCCTGCCTGCCGCCGGATACGTCGAGGTGGTCAGGACGATCCCTGCCCTGCTGCTGGTGTACGTGGTGCTGTTCGCGCTGCCGCGCTACGGCATGGACCTGCCGCTGTTCTGGAAGCTGGTCGTGCCGCTGACCGTCTCGAACGCGGCCGCCTTCGCCGAGATCTTCCGCGCCGGCGTCAACGCGATCGAGCGCGGCCAGACCGAGGCGGGCCTGGCCGTCGGGCTCACCCGCTTCCAGACGATGCGGCTGGTCGTGCTGCCCCAGGCCGCCCGCCGCGTGTTGCCGTCCATCGTCAGCCAGTCCGTCGGCCTGCTCAAGGACACCTCGCTGGGCTTCATCGTCAGCTACGGCGAACTGCTCTACAGCGGCAAGGTCCTGGCCGCCTACAACCACCTGGTCATCCAGACGTACCTCGTGGTCGCGCTCATCTACCTCGTGGTCAACGCCTCGCTGTCCAAGCTGGCCCGCACGCTGGAGGCCCGCCGGCCCGCCCCGCTCAGAAGGAGACCCGCACGTGCCTGAACTCGCCCTGCTCGCCGAAGTGATCCGGTCGGGGTTCGTGGAGAGCGTGCACTACGGCAGCGCCGTCGGCCTCGGCCCCTCCGGGCGCACGGAGGTGGCGCTCGGCCCGGTCGACGCGCCTGTGCTGCCGCGCTCTTCGGCCAAGCCGTTCCAGGCGCTGGCCTGCCTGACGGCGGGCGCCGCCCTGGCGGGGCCGAGGCTCGCCATCGCGGCGGGCAGCCACACGGGCGAGGACTTCCACGTACGCCTCGTCCGCGAACTGCTCGACGACTACGGCCTCGACGTCGGCGCGCTGGCCTGCCCGCCGTCGTGGCCGGAGGACCAGCCCACCATGCACGAGCTGATCAGGCAGGGCCAGGACGTCTCCCGCGAGCGCATGAACTGCTCGGGCAAGCACGCCGCCATGCTCGCCGCCTGCGTGGCGGGCGGCTGGGACGTGCCCGGCTACCTGGCCCCCGAGCATCCCCTGCAGTTCCACGTGCGCGCCGTCACCGAGGAACTGGCGGGGGAGAAGGCCGCGCACGTGGCGATCGACGGGTGCGGGGCACCGCTGTACGGGCTCACGCTGACCGGCCTCGCGCGGGCGGTGCGGGGGCTGGTGGCCGCCGCGCCGGACAGCGGGCCGCGCCAGGTCGCCGACGCGATGCGCGAGCACCCCGAGTACGTCGGCGGCACCGGCCACCAGAACACCGGCCTGATGCGGGCGCTGCCCGGCGCCCTGGCCAAGGGCGGTGCGGAGGGCGTGCTGGTCGTGGCGCTGGAGTCGGGGCACGCGGTGGCGGTGAAGGTCATCGACGGCAGCCCGCGCGCCACGACCGCCATCGCGGTGGACGTGCTGCGCCTGATGGGCTGTGACGTCGGCGGGGCGGCCGCGTTCGCGCGAGTGGACGTGCTGGGCGGCGGCGTGCCGGTGGGCCGGATCGCCACCAGGCTGCCCTGACCCACCCGCCGTCCGCCGCCTCGCCCGCGTGCCGCCGCCTCGCCCGCCGCCCACGGGGGCGAACATCGCGCATCGGCCGCGGGGGCCGGGGCGGCGCCGGTCAGCCGTTCGCCAGGGAGGAGCCGCAGCCGTCCGTGAGGCCCGTGGCCGGATCGTCGCCGGCCTTCTTCGCCGGGGGCTCGGTGGTCTCCTTCGCCGGCTTCTCGGCCTTCCCCGACTTCGCGGGCTGCCCCGGCGACGGGGTGGCCGAGGCGGCGACGGCGGGCTTCGTGTTCTTCGAGTCGCGGATGGCCTTGTCGGCGACGTCACGGATCTTGTCCCAGTCGGGGTAGCCGGTGTTGATGAGCGGCGGCACGAACTGCACGCTCGACACCTTCGCGTTCTTGACCTTCAGCGCGAGCGGCACGAGGTGCTTGAGCATCGGCCGCGGGATGTCGGTCCTGATCAGCTCTTTGGTGGCCAGCGCGATCTTGTTGAACCTGGTCAGCACCGTCGCCGGGTCGGCCTGGTCGAGGATGGCGCCGAGCACGCAGCGCTGCCGGCGCATCCGCGTGTAGTCGTCGCTGTACGTCCGCGAGCGGGCATACCACATCGCGTCGGCGCCCTTGAGCTTGCGCGTGCCGGCCTTGACCAGGCCCTCGTTGTGCCTGCCGAACACGACGTCCTTCTCGACGGTGATCGTGACGCCGCCGATGGCGTCGATGAGGCGGGCGAACCCCCACATGTTGACCAGGGCGTACCAGTCGACCTTGACGCCGAGGGTGTAGCCGATCGTGTCCATGAGCACGCTGGCGCCCTGGTGCTCCTTGCCGCCGAAGATCTCCGGGTGCGAGTCGGCGTACTCCCAGACGCTGTTGAGCAGGTCGCTCCGCCCGCCGCCCGGGTCGGCAGGGAGGCGGAAGCCGCCGGGGAAACGCTCGGCCATCGGCGTGCCCGGACGGAAGCGTACGTCCTCCAGGTTGCGCGGCAGGCTGAACAGCACGGTGTTGCCGGTCTCCACGTCGACGCTGGCCAGGTTCATGCTGTCGGTGCGCACGCCGACCCGGTGGTCGTCGGCGTCGCCGCCGAGGAGCAGGATGTTGACCCGGCGCCGGCCCGCCCACGGGTTCTCCGGCTCCGGCTCGGCCGCCTCCGGAGCCCCGTCGCCCGCGGGGGGCTGCTGGAAGATGCCGTTGAGCGTCTCCTGCGAGGTCCAGACGAACTGCGCGACCACTCCGAACGGCACCACGACCACGACGGCGAGCAGTCCCGCGAACGTGCCGGTGACGATCTGCCCCGTCTGCGGCAGCCGCCCTGGCCGCAGCACGACGAACGAGTGCACGATGAGGGCGAACCATCCCACGCCCAGCACGGACGCGCCGACGAGGATCGCCGTCAGCCAGGAGTTCTCGGTCAGCGAGCCGAGCAGGTTGTCGGTCAGCAGGCCCAGGGCGAGCAGGCCCAGCAGCAGGGCGGCGTAGCAGGAGAGCAGCGCGAGGCCGGTCTTGCGCCATCCGGCGCGCAAATGAGCGGCGCCGGGTGCCAACGCACCCAGCACCAGCCAGCCCAGGACCGCTCCGGCGCTCATCGGTTCCTTCGCCTGCCGCACGCCTTCCCCGTTTCCCCGCGATTTCCACCATAGGCGCGATCGCCGCATCTTGAGGTGGACCCGCCGGTGTGGCTCGCCGAAGACGCGGAGTTCGCCGCCCGAGGCAGGCCGCTGACGTGGCCCGTCTCAGGTCTGATTGAGGCGGCAGCCTACGCAGCGAATACGAAATAAGTCCTTATCGGAGGATGAACATCAGCAACCGAATAAGATTCGGCTCATGGCCTTCACTGAGATCGGATACCAGGTGGCCGATCGTGTCGCCACCGTGACGCTACGCCGCCCCGAACGCCTCAACGCCTTCACCCTCACCATGCGCGCGGAGCTGATCGAGGCGTTCGACCTGGCCGACGCGGACGACGACGTACGCGCCGTGGTGGTGACCGGGGCGGGGCGCGCGTTCTGCGCGGGAGCCGACCTGAGCGGCGGCGGCGACACGTTCGGGCACCACGGGGAGCCCGGCGAGCGGCCGGAACTCGTGAACGGCGCGCCCCGCGACGGCGGCGGCACGGTCGCGCTCAGGATCGCCAGGTCGCTCAAACCCGTCATCGGCGCGATCAACGGCCCGGCCGTGGGCGTCGGGGTCACGATGACGCTACCCATGGACGTCCGTCTCGCCTCGGAGACGGCCAGGTTCGGGTTCGTGTTCGCGCGGCGCGGGATCGTCACCGAGGCCGCGTCCAGCTGGTTCCTGCCCAGGATCGTCGGCATCGCCCAGGCCATGGAGTGGGCGGCCACCGGCCGGATCTTCCCCGCGTCCGAGGCGCTCGAAGGGCGGCTGGTCTCGCGGGTGTATCCGGCCGACGAGCTGCTGCCCGCGGCGTACGCGCTGGCTCGGGAGATCGCCGAGAACACCTCAGCCGTCTCCGTGGCCGCCGTCCGCAGGCTGATGTGGTCGGGTCTGTCGGCGGCCTCGCCGTGGGAGGCGCACGCGGCCGACTCCCGGCTCATGACCGAGCTCGGCGGCGCGCCCGACGCGGTCGAAGGAGTGACCGCCTTCCTCGAGAAACGGCCCGCCCGATTCCCGATGACGGTCAGCCAGGATCTCCCGCCCGGGGTGCCGTCATGGCCCGGCGATCCTTATGGTGTCTAGCGTGTACGAGATCACCGTGCTGCCCCTGCCCGACGACTTCGAGGGCGCGGTCGTCGCGACGCTGGTCGCCAGGAGGGCCACCACCCCCACCCGCAGGGCCGTGCTCTACCTGCACGGGTTCACCGACTACTTCTTCCAGGACCACCTGGCCGAGCACTACGTCAGTCGCGGCATCGACTTCTACGCCCTCGACCTGCGCAAATACGGCCGCTCGCTGCTGCCCCACCAGACCAGGGGCCTGATCAGGAGCGTCACCGACTACTTCCCCGAGATCGACGAGGCCGTCCGCATCATCAGGCAGGACCACGACGAGCTGACGATCAACGCCCACTCCACCGGCGGCCTGATCGCGCCCCTGTGGGCCGACCGGGTGCGAGGCCGCGGCCTGGTGCAGGGGCTCGTGCTCAACAGCCCGTTCTTCGACCTCAACGTGCCCACGCCGCTCCGCCTGGCCGCCGACCTGCTCAAGACGCCGCTGTCCTACACCCGCTGGGTCCTCCCCCTGGGCGTCAGCACCGTCTACGGGCAGACCCTGCACCGCAGCGAGCAGGGCGAATGGGACTACGACCTGGAGCTCAAGCCCCTGGGCGGCTTCTCGGTGCACGCCATGTGGCTGGCCGCCATCCGCAGGGCCCAGCGGCGGCTGCACGCCGGTCTGTCGGTGGACGTGCCGGTGCTCGTGCTCACCTCGGCGACGGGCCTGCGCGTACGCGACTTCGCTCCTGAGGCGCGCTCGGCCGACATCGTGCTCGACCCCCGGCACATGGCCCGCTGGTCCGCCTCGGTCGGGCCGCACGTCACGTGCGTACGCATCGCGGACGGCCTGCACGACCTGGTGCTGTCGGCCGAGCCGGTGCGCAAGCAGGTGTTCGGCGAGCTTGACCGCTGGATGAACGCCTTCGTCTACCACGGGAACGAGAAGAGCCCGTAGTAGGCCGCCGCCACCATCAGCAGGCCGGTGCCGCCCAGCACGCCCGCGATCGCCACGTGCTGCCAGCGGCTCGGCCGCATGCCCTCGCGCAGCGCCGACACGAGCGCCGCCACCGCCGTGACCTCCTGGACCAGCATCCACACCGCCAGCACCCGCACGACCAGCCAGCCGGCCAGCACGGCGGGCCAGGCGCCCGCCTGGTTCACCGAGAACAGCACCAGCAGCGTGATGAACGCCACCACCGACACCAGCAGGCCCAGGCTCGTCCACGCGATCCTGCTCAGCCTGCGCCGCAGCGGCGGCCAGAGGCGGGCATTGGCCTCGGCGGTGACGCCCACCCGCCCGCGCAGGCGGACGACCATGGCGGCGACCGGCCCCGCCACATAGCCGACGGCGGCCAGGCAGATCGTCAGCCCCAGCATCGTGCCGCCCGCGTACCAGGGGGCGGCGGGCACGTCGCTGGCCTCGAACCGCTGGACCGGGGTGGCACCCGCCATGTGCACGGACGGCTCGGCGGTGCCCGGCAGGCCGATGATCCAGTTGGCGAGGGTCTCCAGATAGCCCTGGGTGAAGTGTCCGCCGTGGACCCGCATGGCGTGGTCGCCGCTCGCCATGAAGCGGATCGTGTAGTCGTCGTTGCCCGCCTTCTTCATCGCCGTGATCAGCGCCTGGGTGGACTCGACGAAGGGGATCGAGGGGTCGGTGGTGCCGTAGAACGCCAGGACCGGTTGCTTGACCTGGCTTAAGGCCGGCATCGCGTCGTAGCGCAGGAAGTCGAAGCCCACCCCGCCCATCGCCCTGGTCAGCAGGTCGCGTACGCCGATCGGGGCGTGCAGCCTGAGCAGCTGCTCGTTCAGCGCCCACGCGACCTGGCGCAGCGGGGAGACGTTCGGCGAGGACACCATCACCATGAACTTCACCGCGGTGCTCTTCGCCGCGGCGATGGGCACGACCCAGCCGCCCTCGCTGACCCCCCATAACCCGATGCGCGAAGGATCCACCTCGGGAAGGGTGCGGAGGTACTCCACCATGCGCAGCGCGTCGTCGGCGAGCAGCCCGAAGTCGCGATCGCGGAAGTTGTAGCCGATCGTGCGCTTGTCGAACGCGATCGTCACCACGCCCGCCATGGCCAGGAACTCCGCCTGCGGCGTGAACTCGGTCCGCGACCCGTTCCCCGAGCCGGACACGAACACCATCGCCGGATGCCGCCCAGGTGTCATCGGCACCCGGAGCGTCCCCTCCAGGCGCTGTCCCTCCCCCGCGACCGAGATCTGCTCCCTGCGGACGGCGGCGGTCGCCACCACCGGCGTCAGCTCGGCGGCCGGCTGCGCCGGGATTGACTGGAAAGCTGGATCGGCCTTGAGCGGCGGCGGGTCGAACGCGGGTGGTAAGACGTATCCGACCGTCGCGAGAGCCACCAGCACCAGACCGGCGGCCACGCTCAAGGTGCCACGGCCAGTGCGCATCGGCCTCCCCATGTGCGTTGGTTTGCCCGCCGATCGTCCAGCGTACTCCCGGCTTGTGCGACAGGTGAGCCCGCATTTGTCAGTGAGAACTGTTAGCTTCCTGCGACATGCGCATCCTGCACACGTCCGACTGGCATCTCGGACGCTCGCTCCACCGCGAGAGCCTGCTCGCGGCGCAGGCGGCGTTCGTCGACCACCTGGTGGAGACGGTGCGGGCCGAGCGGGTCGACGTCGTGGCGATCGCCGGCGACGTCTACGACCGGGCGCTGCCGCCGGTCGACGCGGTCGCGCTGCTCGACGACGCGCTGGCCCGGCTGCGCGCCGCGGGGGCGCGAGTGGTGCTGATCAGCGGCAACCACGACTCGGCGCTGCGGCTCAGGTTCGGCTCGGCGCTGTTCGAGACGGCAGGGGTGCACGTGCGCACCCGCCCCGACCAGGCGTGGGAGCCGGTGCTGGTCGGCGACGTCGCCTTCTACGGCATCCCCTATCTGGAGCCCGAGCTGGTCCGGGCCGGATGGGAGCTGCCCGACCGCAGCCACACCGCGGCGCTCACCCACGCGATGACCCGCGTCAGGGCCGACGCGGCCTGCCACCGCGCCTCCGTGGTCCTGTCGCACTGCTTCGTCACGGGCGGGCAGGCCAGCGACAGCGAGCGCGACATCAGCGTGGGCGGGGTGGCCCACGTGCCCCTTCCGGTCTTCGACGGGGTCGACTACGTCGCGCTCGGCCACCTGCACGGGCGTCAGCGCATGTCCGAGAGCGTGCGCTATTCGGGCTCGCCGCTGGCTTATTCGTTCTCGGAGGCGGGCCACGTCAAGGGCTCCTGGCTGGTCACCCTGGGCGAGGAGGCGGAGTTCGTGGCCGCCCCCGTGCCGCGTCCCGTCGGCGCCGTGAAGGGCCGTCTCGACGACCTTCTGACCTCCCCGCTCCACGCCCGTCTCGAAGACCACTGGCTCCACGTCACCCTGACCGACGCCGTCCGCCCCAAATCCGCCATGGAGCGCCTCCGCGCCCGCTTCCCCCACACTCTCGGCCTGGCCTTCGAGCCCGACGGCGCCATCCCCGCCGTCCAGCCCGCGCGGCTGGGCGGGCGGCCGGAGGCCGAGGTCGCCCTCGACTTCGTCCGCGAGGTGCGCGGCGAGTCTGCGGCACCTGACGAGGAAACGCTGCTAAGACGGGCCATCGAGGCATCGAGGGTGAAGGAGACGATGGCATAGATGCGGCCGCACCGGCTCACCTTCACGGCCTTCGGGTCCTTCCCCGGCACCGAGACCGTCGACTTCGACGCCCTTGCGGAGGCCGGCCTCTTCCTCGTCCACGGGCCCACAGGGGCGGGCAAGACCACGATCCTCGACGCGCTCTGCTTCGCCCTCTACGGCCAGGTCCCCGGCCAGCGCAACAGCGCCCGCAGCCTGCGCTGCGACCACGCCCCGCCCACGGCAGGGCCCGCGGTCACGCTCGAGGTGACGATCCGCGGCCGGTTACTCCGCATCCAGCGCTCACCCATCTGGCAGCGGCCCAAGCTGCGCGGCGCCGGGTTCACGGAGGAGAAGGCCAAGGTCGTCGTCTCCGAGCGGCGGGGGTCGTCCTGGCAGGGGCTGACGACCCGGCTCGACGAGGCGGGGCATCTGGTGGGAGAGCTGCTCGGCATGAACGCCGACCAGTTCTGCCAGGTGGCGATGTTGCCGCAGGGGGAGTTCGCGAAATTCCTGCGGGCCGGCGGCGACGAACGCTCCAAACTGCTGGAACGGCTGTTCACCGTCAAGATCTTCACCCAGGCGGAGGCGTGGCTGGCCGAGCACCGCAAACTGGCCTGGCGCGAGGCCCAGGAGCTGAGGCAGCAGGTCGACTTCGCGATCAAGCGCGTCGAGGAGGCCGCCGGCGACGCCCTCCTCGCCGCCCCTGGGTCCTCCACGTCCTCCGCACCCCCCATCTCCTCCGCACCCCCCACGTCCTCCGCGTCTCCCGGGTCGCCCATGGCCGAGGGCGCCCAGGGCACCCGCGGGGAGACCGGCGGCCAGGAGCCGCGGGGGGCGGGGCGTCGGCCGGGAAACGAGAGTGCCACCGATCAAGCCGGGGACGCAGGACGGCTCACGCCGGAGGCCGACCCGTTGCGCTGGGCCGGTGCTCTGCTCGCCGCCGCGCGGGCGGTCGTGGAAGGCGCCACCGAGGAGCAGGCCGCGGCCGGCCGGGCGCTGCGCTCGGCCCGCCTCCGTCACGAACAGGCCGCCTCCCTCGCCGACCGCCGGCGCCGCCACGCCGAGGCGCTCACCCTCCGCCGCACCCTCGACGAGCGCGCCGACGAGAGAGCCGACCTGCAGGCCATGCTCGACGACGCCGCCAGGGCCGACCGCGTCATCCCCCTCGTCACCGCCGTCAGGCAACGCGCGGAGATCGCCACCAAGGCCCGCACCCTGGCCGCCGACGCCCTCGCCCGAGCACGCCCCCTCCTGACCAC
>NZ_SMKP01000187.1:0-21721 GCF_004349015.1 Nonomuraea diastatica | reverse complement strand
GGTCACCCCGCGCACCCCCTGACCCCCACGCCGGACGCGCCGACGAGCCCCCGCCGGACGCCGGTGAGCCGCTGTCATGGGCCTTCCGTCCGTCCCGGGGCGAGCCGCCGTCATGGGCTTTCCGTCCGTCCTGGAGGAAGACCTTCTTGGGAACCCCCTCGGGCGGAGCGCCGCACCGCGTGCCTCCGGCCCGCTGGACCCGCCGTAGAGGTCCCTGGGCCCGGCCCGATGACGTCCGCCCGAAGCACTCGGGCAGCACGCCGCTCCGTACGGGGGCAGCCTGGACGTCGGGTGCGGTCAGTTCGGCTGCCGCCGGTCCTGGCGTTCGGCCTCACCGACCGGGCAGGTCGAATGCTCGGTGGCACACGCGCCCCGGTCGCAGAGCCGGCAGATGTACTGCGCGTTCCCGTTGTTCTCGTACAGCCGCGTGAGGATCTTGACGAGCAGGTTCGACAGGGTCTGCTGCTCTCCTTGGTCCAGGCATTCGAGCACGCCGCCGAGCGGGGTCGCCCGCGCTCCCAGGATGTGCTGGGTCGTGGCCCAGCCCGTTTCCGTGAGCGAGACGGTCACCCAGTGACGGTTGAAGGGGTGGGGTGAGCGCGTGAGCAGACCGTCGGCTTCGAGCGTATCGACCATCCGGGCCGCGGCGGACTGGGTCAGCCCCACTCGCCTGCCGAGTTCCGACACGCTGAGGCCGGGGCTGGCGGACAGCGTGACCAGCGCCGTAGCCCCTCGGGCGGTCACCCCGGCGGCGCGGGTGACGTTGCCGAGCGTCACGTCGGTCAGGGCCAGCGCGGTGGCGCCCAACAGGTTCGCCGTCGTGTTGGAATCATGCATACCTCATTTTAACATGCACTACTCATGATTGCCGGGCGTCCACCGCCCCGGTCGTGGGGTTCACGGCGAACCTGGCCCGGACCTCGTGGTCACGACGGCTGAACGCCGGCGCGTCCCGGGAAACCGGAGCGGCTGACGGACCTGCGGTGTGGTGGCGCGGTAACATCGCCTGGCCCGGCAGCCCCCCGCCGGGCCACGCGGGAGGTCACCCATGCGCCGCCGTATCGTCGCACTGCTGCTTCCGGCGCTGCTCGCGCCGGCCGGTTGCACGGGCGAGGCCGCGGACGGCATGGAGCTGAAGGTGGGCGGCGCGTTCGGCGCCCGGCCCACGATCGTCTTCCCCGCCGGCAAGCCGGTGGACGAGCTGCGGGTCGACGAGCCGGCCGCGGGCAAGGGCGAACGGCTGCGCCCCGACGACGTGGCGATCGTCCAGTACACCGCGCACGTCTGGAACGGCAGGGACAACCGCCTGGTCGACTCCAGCTTCACCCGGGGCACCCCCGCCGCGTTCCCGGTGGGGCGGCTGCTGCCGGGGCTGGAGCGGGCTCTACAGGGGCGCAGGGTGGGCAGCAGGGTGATCGCCGCCATCCCGCCGGGCGACGGCTTCGGCGCCAACCCGCCGCGGGGGATCGCCGCGGACGAGGAGCTGCTCTACGTCGTCGACATCCTCGGCGCCCACCCCAAGGGCGTGTCGGTCAAGGCGCGCGGCGGCTCGCTGGCCGGCGTGCGCGTCTCCGGCGGGGCCCGGAGCGGCGGCCGGCCGGCGCTGTCGGTGCCGGCGACCGCGCCGCCCGCCCGGTTCGCGGCCAAGGTGCTGCACCGCGGCAAGGGGCGCAGGATCCAGGCGGGGCAGCTCGTGGTCACCCAGTACACAGGCGCGATCTGGGGCCGGCGCCGCGTCTTCGACGCGACCTGGACGACCGGCAGGCCCAAAGCGTTCAAGCTCGGCGATGGCAGCGTAATCAAGGCGTGGGACAAGGCGCTCGTCGGCGTTCCCACCGGCAGCCGGGTCGTGATGGTCGTCCCGCCCTCCTACGGGTACGGCCGCTCCGGCAACCAGGCGTACGGCGTCAAGGGCTCCGACACGCTCGTCTTCGTCGTGGACGTCATCGCGGCCTACTGAGGCCGCCGGGTCGCCGGAGGCGCCGGGGCCGTTCGTGCCGGGCGGAGGCTTTCATAGACTCCCCGCTGTGAGAAGCGACGACCTCGACGCGCTGGCCCTGCTGCACGACCCCGTACGCCGCAGCCTGTACGACGTGGTGGCGGGCAGCGGCGGCGACGTCGGCAGGGGAGAGGCGGCCGAGGCCGCGGGCGTGTCCAGGACCCTCGCCGGCCACCATCTCGACCGGCTGGTCGAGGCCGGGCTGCTGGAGAGCGGCTTGCGGCGGCCGGAGAAGAAGGGGCCGGGCAGCGGCCGGCCCGCCAAGGTCTACCGCAGGGCCGGCGGCGAGCGGTCGGTGAGCCTGCCGCCGCGCGACTACAGCACCCTCGCCTCCGTCCTGGCCGGTGTGGTCGACCAGCTCGGCGCCGAGGAGCAGGCCGAGCGGGTGGCGCGCGACGCGGGCGCGAGGATGGCGGGGCGGCACCGAGGCGAGCCGGTCGAGCGGGTGCTGAGCGAGCGCGGCTACGAGCCCTACGAGGAGGACGGCCTGCTGCGGCTGCGCAACTGCCCGTTCCACGTGCTGGCGAAGGAGCAGCCGCTGCTGGTGTGCTCGGTCAACCTGGCCCTGTGCCAGGGGCTGCTGGAAGGGCTGGGCGACGACCCGGGCAGGGCGCGGCTCGACCCCCGGCCGGGGGAGTGCTGTGTGGCGTTCACCGCTTCTAAAACAAATGAAGATTGACATAGAAGCCGGGGGAGTGATGTGCTGAGCGACATGCATCTGGCCCAGCTCAACGTCGCGCACATGCGCGCGCCCGTCGACAGCTCCGAACTCGCCGAGTTCATCGCCCTGCTCGAACCCATCAACGCGATCGCCGACGCGGCGCCGGGGTTCGTGTGGCGGCTGAAGGAGAGCGAGACCGACCCCACCGCCACCGTCGTGCACGACTACGGCGACCACCTGCTGGTCAACTTCTCGGTGTGGGAGTCGCTCGACGCGCTGTGGAACTACGTCTACCGCAGCGCCCACCTGGGCGTGCTGCGCCGGCGCAGGGAATGGTTCCTGCGCGTGGCGGAGCCGTACACCGTCATGTGGTGGATCCCCGAAGGGCACATCCCGGCGCTGGCGGAGGGCATGCGGCGGCTGGAACGCCTCAAGGCCGAGGGGCCGAGCCCCGAGGCGTTCACCTTCAAGGACTCCTACTCCAGCAACGAGGCCGCCAGCCTGCCGGCCGCCGCCGAGGCCAGGAAATAGGGCAGGTCCTCCTCAAGGCCCCTGCCCATCGTCGACAGCCGCACCGGAGACGCGCGCAGCGCCTCGTGCAGGCCGTCCACCGGCACCGAGACGAGGCGGTGGCGCACCGCCAGCAGCTCCGCCTGGTCCCTGACCCGCTCGCCGAACTCGCCCGGAAGCTCGGGCACCGGCACGTCGGCGGGCGACAGGGCGACCCGGCCGTAGGCGGTCAGCGAGTGGTGCGAGACGCCGTAGTGGCGCTCGCGCTTGTCGCCCTCGCTGACCCGCAGCGCGGCCACCGGCCGTCCCAGCAGCACGCCCGCCGCGTTCACCGCCTCACCCGCCGACACCCCCGAAAAGCCCCACCGGGTGCCCGTGCCCAGGTTGCCCGGCCCTTGCGTGACGACCGCCAGGTCGGCCTCCAGCACGTGCCTGGCCGCCAGCAGCCCGGTGTGGACGGTGACCGCCTCCACGTCGCCGCCGAACGACTGCCCGACCGTCACCACGCCCGCCAGCCAGCCGGCCTCACGCAGCCGGGCCGCCGCCATCGAGAACCACGCGGGCAGCGCGCCACCGTCCAGCATCACGTACGCGACGCGGATCCCGGGCTGTGCGCCGGGAGCCGAGGCGTACAGGCCGCACAGGATCGGCGGCAGCGCCGAGTGCAGATCCGCCACGATCACCGGCATGCCGTCCAGCGAGTCGGCCTCGCGCAACCGGTCGTGATGAGGGGAGCCCTGCTCGTCGGCGCCCAGCACCGTGGCCTGCAGAGGTGTGTACCGGGCCTTCACCAGGTGCCCGGGACCGTCAGGATCTTGCGGCAAACGGTTAGGGACGGCCACCACCATGGCGTAACCTCCCGTACCGAGACCCATCGCGAGCGCGGTCGTGTTGAGCAGCACCTCGTCGCCGGGTTCCGGGCGTCCGACCAACGGCGGATACGCCAGCGCCCGGCACTCCCCCTCGGGGACGGCGACATCCAGCTCCACCGCTCCTGGCCACTCGCGTCGGATCCGGACAACCTCGCCCTTGCGCCATCTGATCACGGGGGCAGGGTAGCGTCGATTGAAGGAGGAGTGAGGCAGATGTCGCGCCGGAAGACAGAACGGTTGCTCAATCTGGTGATCTGCCTGCTCGCCACCCGGCGCCCGCTGTCGGCCGAGCAGATCCGCCACGCCGTCCCCGGCTACGACCGCGACGGCGACGAGGCGTTCCAGCGCATGTTCGAGCGTGACAAGAACGAGCTGCGCGAGCTCGGCATCCCCATCGACGTGGTGCGCGACCCGTGGGAGGACGAGCCCGGCTACCGGATCGAGCGGCAGTCGTACGAGCTGCCCGAGATCACCCTGGAACCCGACGAGGCCGCCGTGCTGGGGCTGGCCGCCCAGGTGTGGCAGCGGGCCAGCCTGGCCGGGGCCGCCTCCGGGGCGCTGCTCAAGCTGCGCGCCGGTGGCGTGGCCACCGACCAGCCCGTCGGTGGCACCATGGGCGGGGGAGCGCTGGAGCTGCGCGTCGACACCCGCGACCCGGCGTTCCCCGCGTTGTGGGACGCCGTACGCGACCGGCGGGTGGTGCGCTTCGACTACCGCGGCGCCGGCAGCGAGGAGGTCCGCACCCGCACCGTGGAGCCGTGGGGCGTGGTCAGCAGGCGCGGCCGCTGGTATCTCGCCGGGTTCGACCGCGGCAGGGACGCCCCGCGCGCCTTCCGCCTCAGCCGCATCACCGGGCAGGTCACGACGGCTGGCAAGCCGGGCGCCGTCGAGGTGCCGGAAGGCGTCGACGTGCGGGCCATGGTCGGCTTCCCCGACGAGGCGATGGACGAGCGGGTCGCGGTGGTCCGCGTGCGCCAGGGGACGTGCGAGGGGGTGCGCCAGCTGGCCAAAACCGTGCACCCTGGTGCCGACGGGTGGGACGACGCCGAGCTGACCTTCTCCGACCCCGAGCGGCTGGCCGGCTGGATGGCCAGCCTCGGTGCCGACGTCGAGGTCGTCGAGCCCCCCGACGCCCGCGAGGCCGTCATCCGCCGACTGAAAGGGGCGCTCACATGAGCGGGTCCGCCGACCGGCTGCCGCGGCTGCTGTCGCTGGTGCCGTACCTGATGTCCCACCCCGGGGCGCAGGTCGGCGAGGTGGCCGCGGTGTTCGGGCTGAGCGAGAAGCAGCTCATCGACGACCTGCAGCTCGTGTGGATGTGCGGGCTGCCCGGCCACACGCCCGGCGACCTCATCGACGTGTCCTGGGACGGCGGCGAGATCCTCATCGACAACGCCGACACCATCGCCAGGCCGCTGCGGCTCGGCATCGACGAGGCCAGCGCGCTGCTGGTCGCGCTGCGCATGCTGGCCGCCACCCCGCAGCTGGCCGAGATGCAGGGCGCGGGCGACGCGCTGCCCCGCGTGATGGCCAAGCTGGAGCAGGCGGCCGGCGAGGGCGCGGCCACCGTCAGCAGCCAGGTCGCCGTCGACGTCGAAGCCACCCCCGACGCCCTGCCGCGCGTGCGCGAGGGGCTCACCAAGGGGCGCAGGTTGTCGCTGCGCTACTACGTGCCGGGCCGCGACGAGGTGACGCCTCGCGAGGTCGACCCCATGCGGATCGTGGTCGTCGACGGCCGCGCCTACCTGGAGGGCTGGTGTTACCGCGCCGAGGCGATGCGGCTGTTCCGGCTCGACCGGATGCTCGGCGTCGACGTCCTCGACGTGCCCGCCGACCCGCCCGCCGAGGCCGAGCCCATCGACCTCGCCCAGGGGGTCTTCCGGCCGTCGCCCACCGACGAGCTGGTCGAGCTGGAGGTCAGCGCCGCCGGCCGGTGGGTCGCCGAGTACTACCCGTGCGAGCAGGTCACCGAGCTGGGCGAAGGGCGGCTGCGGGTGGCGCTGCGCGCCCGTGACCAGGACTGGATCCTCAAGCTGGCGCTGCGCCTCGGCGACACCGGCAGGGTCGTCGCGCCGCCCGCGATGGCCGAGGCCGTGCGCCAGGAGGCCGAGCGGGCCCTGGCGCTGTACGCTCACCGGTCATGACGTGGATTCTTCTGGCCGCCGGGCTGTGCCTGGCCGGGCTGGCCGTGCTCGGGGTGGCCGGCGCCCGGGTGGTGGCCGCCGCACGTGACCTGAACAGGGAAGTCGCCCAGGTTCATGAGCAATTCAGGGATAAACAGGACGCCAAGGGATGAGGCAACGGCCCCGGCAGCGTACGATCGGTCGTGAAGGACAGCACTCATTAACCATGAAGGACGTCACATGAACTTGGGAGCTCCGGAGATCATCCTGATCCTGGTGGCCTTGGTCCTGCTTTTCGGCGCCAAGAAACTGCCGGACCTCGCCCGTGGCGTCGGACGGTCCCTGCGCATCTTCAAGGCTGAGACCAGCAAGATGAACGATGACGACGACGACAAGCCGACCGTCGTGCAGGCACAGCCCGAGGCCCAGCAGCAGCAGCCGGCCGCGCCGCAGCAGCTCCAGGCCGCGGCCCCCGCGCCGGAGCCGTCGCCCGAGGAGCAGGCCCGCCGGCTCGAGGAGCAGGCCGCCAAGCTGCGCGCGAGCGCCCAGGCCGACAAGCGCCCCTGACCCCCCTCCTCCTCACTCCCTGGACTGGTGATGGCGCTGCTGAAACGGTCGGGGCCCAAGCGTAAGGCTGAGCCCGATCCCGAAGGCCGGATGCCGCTCATGGAGCACCTGCGTGAGCTGCGCAACCGGCTGCTCATCGCGCTCGCCGCCGTCGTGGTGGGCCTGATCATCGGGTGGATCGTCTTCGACCCGGTGTGGGCGCTGCTCAAGGATCCCTTCTGCTCGACCGACCAGTCGCGTCAGCTCACGGGCGAGTGCAGCCTGACCTACAACGGCATCTTCTCGTCCTTCTTCATCACGTTGAAGGTCTCGCTGATGGTTGGCCTGGTGTTGTCGTCGCCGGCCTGGCTCTACCAGATCTGGGCGTTCGTCACCCCGGCCCTCTACCGCACCGAGAAGCGCTACACGGTGCTGTTCCTGGCGCTGGCCATCCCGCTGTTCGCGCTGGGCGCGGGGTTGTCCTACTTCATCATGGACACCGCGCTGGGCTTCCTGCTGGGCTTCTCGATCGACGGCACGGTCGCCACCATCTCGATCGACGAATACCTCGACTACGTCCTGATCATGTTGGTGATCTTCGGGGTGTCGTTCGAGCTGCCGCTGCTGCTGGTGTTCCTTAACATCATCGGGGTGCTGTCCCACGCGGCGGTGGCCAAGCACCGGCGGCTGGTCATCTTCCTGATGTTCGTGTTCGGCGCCCTCGTGACGCCCGGCGGTGACCCCGTCACCATGATGGCGCTGGCCGCGCCGATGATCGTGCTGTTCGCGGCGGCCGAGCTGTTCATGTACCTCCGGGAGAAGCGCAACCCGGCGAGCGAGTTCGGGCACCTGTCCGACGACGAGGCCTCACCGCTGCCCGAGGACACCACCCCGCTCGACGACGGCCCCGACGCCCCCCGCGCCGAAGAGGATTCCGGTTCCGGGCGATAGGCGATAAGTTCCGGGCGTGTCCTCTCAACTCGCCCTGCTCGTCAACCCCGCCGCGCGCGGCGGCCGCACCCTGCGCCTGCTGGAGCCGGTGGCGCGCCGCCTGCGCGCCGGCGGGGCCGAGCTGTCGGTGATCGTCGGCGACGACGCCGGCGACGCCCTCGACCGTGCCTGCACCGCCGTCGCCGAGCGCCCGGACGCGCTCGTGGCCTTCGGCGGTGACGGCCTGGTGCACCTCGCCGTGCAGGCCGTGGCCGGCACGGACGTGCCGCTCGGCATCATCCCCGCCGGCACTGGCAACGACATCGCGGCGGCGCTCGGAGTGCCGTGCAAGAACCCCGTCGCCGCCGCCAGGACCGTGCTGCGGATGAGACCTCGGCGCGTCGACGCCGCCCGCGTCGTGGCCGGGCGGGCGGACGAGTTGTTCGCCGGGGTGATGTGCTGCGGGTTCGACTCGCGGGTCAACGAGCGGGCCAACCGGCTCGCCTGGCCGCCGGGGATGGCGCGGTACGTCGTGGCGATGGTGGACGAGTTGCGTTCGTTCCGGCCCATCCCGTTCCGCGTCACGCTCGACGATGACGAGGTGATCGAGCGGGAGGCCATGCTGGTGGCCGTCGCCAACACGCGCTCGTACGGCGCCGGGATGCGGGTGTCGCCGGACGCCAGCCCGGACGACGGGCTGCTGGACGTGGTGATGCTGGGAGCCGTGTCGAAGCCGGAGTTCCTGCGGGTGTTCCCGAGCGTCTACCGGGGCACGCACGTGGGTCATCGTGCCGTGTCGATCCGGCGGGTTCGCAGGGTGCGGCTGGAGGCGGCGGATGTCGTCGCCTACGCCGACGGCGAACGGGTTGGGCCGGTTCCGGTGCACTGCGAGGTCCGGCCTGGGGTGTTACGTGTGCTCGTATGAAATCTACAATGTAAAGGCGCCTGGTCAGGGCGATCGCACGCCCGCCCCGCACGCTCGGCGGGACGGACCGGAATGGCGATTTCGGTAGGCTGACGGGTATGACAACGCCAGCGGAACGCTATGCGGCCTTCCGTCAGAAACACGGAGACGACGGGGCCGCTCTCAGATCGTTCCGAGGCCTCTACGACTTCGCGCTGGACGACTTCCAACTGGACGCCTGCCGTGCTCTGGAGGCCGGTGACGGCGTCCTGGTGGCGGCCCCGACGGGGTCGGGCAAGACGGTCGTCGGCGAGTTCGCCGTCCATCTGGCGCTGGAGCAGGGCCTCAAGTGCTTCTACACCACCCCCATCAAGGCGCTGTCCAACCAGAAGTACAACGACCTGGTCAAGCGCTACGGCACCGCCAAGGTGGGCCTGCTGACCGGCGACAACAGCGTCAACGGTGAGGCCCCCATCGTGGTCATGACCACCGAGGTGCTGCGCAACATGCTCTACGCCGGCTCGGCGACGCTGGCCGGGCTCGGGTTCGCCGTGATGGACGAGGTCCACTACCTCGCCGACCGCTTCCGCGGCGCGGTGTGGGAAGAGGTCATCATCCACCTGCCCGAGTCGGTCCGGCTGGTGGCGCTGTCGGCGACCGTCAGCAACGCCGAGGAGTTCGGCGAGTGGCTGGGCGAGGTGCGCGGCGACACCACGGTGATCGTCGACGAGCACCGCCCGGTGCCGCTGTGGCAGCACATGATGGTCGGCAACCGCATCTACGACATGTTCGTCAGCGACGACCTGACGCCGCGCATCAACCCCACGCTGATGCGGGTGACGCGCGACGCCGAGCGGCTGACCGCTGGCCGGGGCAGGCGCGGCTACGGCAGGCCGCAGCGCTCCCGCCCGCCCGACCGGGTGCAGGCGATCGAGAAGCTCGACGCCGAGGGGCTGCTGCCGGCGATCACGTTCATCTTCTCCCGCGCCGGCTGCGACGCGGCCGTGCAGCAGTGCCTGTACGCCGGCATCCGGCTCACCACCGAGCGCGAGCGGCACGAGATCAGGCAGCTCGTCGACGAGCGCACCGCCCACCTGCCCGATGAGGATCTCGCGGTGCTCGGCTACCTCGAGTGGCGCGACTGCCTGGAGCGGGGCCTGGCCGCGCACCACGCGGGCATGCTGCCGGCCTTCAAGGAGGTCGTGGAGGAGCTGTTCACGCGCGGGCTGGTCAAGGCCGTGTTCGCCACCGAGACGCTGGCCCTGGGCATCAACATGCCGGCCCGCAGCGTGGTGATCGAAAAGCTCGACAAGTGGAACGGCGAGACCCACGCCGACCTCACCCCCGGCGAATACACCCAGCTCACCGGGCGGGCCGGGCGGCGCGGCATCGACGTCGAGGGCCACGCCGTGGTGCTGTGGCAGCCCGGCATGGACCCGCTGTCGGTGGCGGGCCTGGCCGGCACCCGCACCTACCCCCTGCGCTCCAGCTTCCAGCCCTCCTACAACATGGCGGTCAACCTCGTCGGCCAGTTCGGCAGAGAGCGTGCCCGCACGCTCCTGGAGGAGTCGTTCGCGCAGTTCCAGGCCGACCGGGCCGTCGTGGGTCTGGCCAAGCAGCTGCGCAAGCACGAGGAGGCGCTGGAGGGCTACCAGGAGGCCATGACGTGCCACCTGGGCGACTTCCCCGAATACGCCGCGCTGCGCCGCCGCCTGTCCGACCGCGAGGCCGAGTTGTCCCGGCAGCGCGGCGCCGCCCGCCGCGCCGCCGCCGTGCGGTCGCTGGAGGCGCTGCAGCCGGGCGACGTGATCCGGGTGCCCGGCGGGCGCAGGGCGGGCCTGGCGATCGTGCTCGACCCCGGCCACAACCCGCGCGGCCGCGCCGCCGGCGCCGGGCCCAGCCCGCTGGTGCTGACGATCGGCAAGCAGGTCAAGAAGCTCGATCCGGCCGATTTCCCCGTGCCGGTCGAGCCGTTGGAGAAGCTGCGCATCCCGAAGAACTTCAACGGGCGCTCGCCCAAGGAGCGCGCCAACCTGGTCTCCACGCTGCTGGCCAAGATCGGCGACCGTGACCTGGGCAAGCCGCCCAGGGCCCGCGACCACGCGGTGGAGGACGACGAGGTCAACGAGCTGCGCCGGCGCATCCGGCAACACCCCTGCCACGGCTGCGACGAGCGCGAGGACCACGCGCGCTGGGCCGAGCGCTACCACAAGCTGCTGCGCGAGACCGAAGGGCTGCGGCGCCGGGTCGAAGGCCGCTCCCATGTCATCTCCCGCACGTTCGACCGCATCTGCACGGTGCTGGAGCAGCTGGGCTACCTCGACGGCGAGGCCGTCACCGACGACGGCCGCCGGCTGGGCCGCATCTACACCGAGCTCGACCTGCTCACCGCCGAGTGCCTGCGGATGGGGTTGTGGGAGGAGCTCGACCCGAGCGAGCTGGCGGCGTGCGTGTCGGCGCTCGTGTTCGAGTCGCGGGCGGCCGACGACGCCCGCAGGCCCAAGATCCCGGCAGGGCGGGCCCAGGACGCCCTGGCGTCGATGACGCGGCTGTGGGGCGAGCTGGAGGCCATCGAGTCCGACCATGGGCTGTCCACGATCAGGGAGCCCGACATGGGCTTCGCGTGGGCGGCGTTCCGCTGGGCCAAGGGGCACAGCCTCGACGCGGTGCTCCTGGAGGGCGTCAACGGCAACGAGCTGGCGGCCGGCGACTTCGTCCGGTGGGTCAAGCAGCTGATGGACCTGCTCGGCCAGCTGGGGAGCGCGGCGCCGCAGGGCAGCAAGATCAAGCAGACGTCGGTCAAGGCCATGGACGCCATGCGGCGCGGGGTGGTGGCCTACTCCTCGCTCACCTGAGCACCCGCCCGCGCGCGAGCCCCGCACCGGCCGGCGCGCGGGCGCCCAGGGTTACTTCCCCGCGCGGGCGCCGAACACGGTCAGCGCCAGGCCGAGCAGACCGGCGACGGCGCTGGCGGCCGTCAGCGCGCCGCCGTCGAGCACCAGGTGCAGCAGGCCGAAGTCACGGTCGAAGAAGCCGGCGATGAGGCCGCCGAAGCCCTGGATCATGAGGAGTACGCCGAGGATTGCCATGCCTCGACGATCGCAGCCCGAGGCGGCCGGGTCATCGAACCAAAGTATCGGCCCGCCTGTTCCTTGGAACCAGTTCTCAGAAGCATCTTTGACGTTCGGCTGACTTCTGCTAGGACATTATCCCGTTTACATGAGATTTAACGGCGATGCGAAGTGCCGTTCTCGGCGGGATTCTCCGGTCAAGTCTCTTTTAAATGGCTAATATGCCGTGCTATATCGCAATTCGGGTGCTAGTGTCCGTTTTGTGCAAGTTAGCCAACGGGGGAGGAATCATGGCTAGCACGCAGTTCACACAGGTCGGCCACCAGCTCGGATGGGGATGCCGTAGGCGGCGTCGTCGCCGCTGGTGCGGCGGATGCCGTCGTCGCCGCTGGTGGGGCTGGGGGTGGTAAACCGCCCCGCTGAGAGCCGGCGGCTCAGCCGCCGGCTCTCATTCTCTGTCTCCGGCCGAGAGCTCGCTCCGGCGATTTCCATTCGCCGCACATTCCGCGAGTTCTGGCCGGACACTCGCGGATTGCGCCGCCTATTCGCGGCCGGTGTCGTCCTCGCCATCGTGGCCGCGCTCTGCGAGGTCGCCGCGATCCGCCTGTTCGGCCACATCACCGACGAAGTGCTCACCACCAAGGAACTTGGGGCGTTCTGGACTCCAGCGTTCACCTGGCTCGGGCTCGCCGCGGTCGCGGGGGCGGCGTCCTTCGGCGGGACGTACATCACCGCGCTCGGCGCCGAACGGTTCCTGCTGACGTTGCGCGACCGGGTCTACGCCCACCTGCAGACGCTCGCGCCGGAGTTCTCGGAGAAGCGGCGGCTGGGCGACCTGATGGCGCGCCTGACCGACGACGTCGAGGCCATCGAGGAGCTCGTCGGATCGGGTGTGGTCAAAGCCATCACCACGGTCGCCAGTGTGATCTTCTTCGCTGGAGCCGCCTTCTTCATCCGGTGGGACCTCGCGCTGATCACGATGGCCCTGATCCCGGCGTTCCTGGTGGTCTCCAAGGTGTTCGCCGCCAAGTTCAGGATCGCCGCGGCGCGTGAGCGCCAGAGCAACGGCGTCATGAACAGCGTCCTGGAGGAGGGGCTGGCCAACCAGCCGCTCGTGCAGGCGTACAACCGGCAGGGCGCCGAGTCGCGGCGGCTGCACGGGGAGGGCCGCAACTGGCTGCGCGCCAACATGACGCAGGCCTGGCTGTCCGGCCTGTACGGCCCCGCCGTGCAGGTCATCGAGACCGTCTGCCTGATCGTCATCCTCGGGTTCGGCGCGTGGGAGATCGCCGCCGGCCGGCTGACGATCGGCGGCCTGCTCGCCTTCGCCGCCTACCTGGCCATGCTGTACCCGGCCGTGCAAGGGCTGGGAGAGCTGGCCCTGACGGTGTCCGAGGCGGCGGCCGGGTCCGACCGGGTCATCGAGATCCTGCGGACCGGGGCTACCGTCACCGACGCTCCCGACGCCGTGCCCGCGGGCAGGAGCAGGGGGCGGATCACCTTTGAGCGGGTGGGCTTCGCCTACCCGGGACGAGGGCGGACGGTGCTGCGGGACGTGTCGTTCACCGCCGAGCCGGGTGACGTCGTCGTCATCGCCGGGCCCAGCGGATCGGGCAAGTCCACGCTGGCCAAGCTGCTGCTGCGCTTCTACGACCCGGACGCCGGACGCATCCTGCTGGACGGCGCCGACATCCGGGGCCTGACGCGCCGGTCGCTGCGCGAGAACGTCACGATCCTGCACCAGGAGACGCTGATGTTCTCGGGGTCGGTCCGCGACAACATCGCCTACGGGCGGCCCGGCGCCTCGCACGACGAGGTCATCAGGGCCGCCGAGGCGGCGGGCGTGCACGATTTCGTCAAGGTGCTGCCCCAGGGCTACGACACGCCGGTGGGGCAGCGGGGACGGCTCCTGTCCGGCGGGCAGCGGCAGCGGATCGCGATCGCCAGGGCCATCCTGCGCGACGCGCCGGTGCTGGTGCTCGACGAGCCCATGACCGGGCTGGACGCCGCCACGGCCGCGCAGGTCATGAAGCCGTTGCGGCGGCTCATGGCAGGGCGTACGACGCTGATGATCACACACGACACGCGGCACGTGCCCGAAGGCGCGCGCAGGGTGGAACTGGAGCCGGTGCGAGTGCCGGAGCGCATCCGGCTCAAGCGCGTCGGCGTCCGCGGCACCCGCTCCCCGGCGCGCTGCTGACCCCCTCTGACCCGCCGGATGGTTGCCCCGGCCCGCGACACCCGCCCTACGGGGCGGGTGTCGTGGTTCCGAGCCCGGCCCGCCGCGGGAGCGGCCGCCCCAGAGAATCGCGAGGCTCTCTCCGCTTGCGTCCGACCGCGCGGCGAGACTCTCCCCGCGCCGAAGGCCGGTTCATCGTGTGACCCTGCTGGTGGGAGCGGTTATTCGCGTCCCCGGGCCGAAACCGGCGACACCCGGGCCCGGCCCGGAGCGACCGCACGAGTTCTGCCGGGGAGGCGGCGTCCCTGCCGGGTCACGCGGCAGTCCTCGTGCCGGGTCTGATGGGTGACGACCACAGTTCGGCCCGCGCCGACGCCCGGCGCAACCGGGAGCGGGTGCCGCAGATCGCGCAGGAGGCCCGGCCGGCGACGGGCTGACGATCTCCTTCGACGATCTCCGACGGCATGTGGGTCGGCGGCTGACCTGTCCACCCGGCGTCCACGAACCCCGGCCCCGACCCCCTCGCGGTCCTACCGCGACCTGCCCGCAGACCGACCATGACCCGCCTGCGGTCCGCCCGCGACGACCTGTGTGTGGTCTGCCCGGGACCTGCCTGCGGTCCGGTCACGACCGTGATGCTGTGATGGTGCGGCCGTGGGTGCCGGGCCCGTGGGTGCCAGGTCTGTGCTGCCAGAGCCGGGGAGCTGGATCGTGGGCGGTGGCCCGGCAGGCCGGGCGGGGCGTTCAGGTGAGGTGCGTGTCCAGGCCGGTGATGCGCAGCAGACGTCTCATGGAAGGCGGTGCGCCCGTGACGCGCAGCGGGGTGTCCTGGCTCATGGCCTGATTCTGGGCGGAGACGAGGGCGCCGAGCCCGGCGGCGTCGATGAAGGACAGGCCGCTCACCTCGACGACCAGGCAGAGCGTGCCGTTGCGGACACGACCGGCCTCCCGCAGCAGCCGGGTCAGCCGCCCGCGGAGCACCTCGGCGGTGGCGATGTCGAGCTCGCCGGAGACGCTGACGATCACCGTGCCGTCGTGGCGGCTGGTGGTCAGGAGCAGTGGGTCCATCCGCGTTCTTTCCAGGGCCGGAATCGTCCCGTCGGTGGCGCGGACCCCGCCCTTGCCGTACACACCGGATGCTGTATTCGCGTTACACCTAGTTTCGTGTGCTTTTCTGGTGAAGTGTACAGGTCCGGCGCCGCTTGTTGGGGGGACTTGCGGTGTTTCGGGGGAAAAGAGAAATCCCGAGGAAAACAATTTCGGTTACCAGATGCAAGATTCCTCGCTCTGCAGCGCGTGGTTCGGTCCCGCGAAGGACAAGGGCGCCCTGACCGGCGGAGTCTCGCCGGTCAGTGGGCTGCTCAAGGCGCCGGGATGGTGGCAAGGCGACCGTCGCGCCGGCGTCCGCCTGGGACGTGGCGGGGGTCCGCGTGGGCGAGCTGGCCGGAGCGGTGGACCAGGGGCATGCGTGTGGCGAACGGTGTCGCGCGGAGGGCCTTGTCGCCGTGGAACAGCACCGCTGTCCGGGTGCTGTTCTCGCGCCGGGGACGGCCAACCGAATTTTAGGGAAATTATATGATTTGCCAGGCAAGATCACACTACGCTGCAACTCGGTAAGGTACGAGGGAAAGCAAAGAACAGTGTGGATAGCAGTCGCAGTGCCGGCCGCCATCGTCGTGGGCATGGTGGTCTGGTGGCTTCGCAGGGACACCGTCGGTGGCGATGCCGCCGATCAGTTCGAGGTGGAGCGGAAGTGGGGCTGGGAGCTCCGGCTCACGCCGGAGGGCCAGGCGGCGTTCATGGAGGGCCTGCGGGCCTACAACGACGCGGGCAACCGCCTGGCCGTCGTCGGCGAGCAGGGCGTGCTCACGACGTACGACCCGCCGCGGCTCATCTCGCTGCACCTGCTCGCCGACGTGTTCGCGGCCCGGGGGGACGCCGCGCTGCACGACCCGCAGGAGACGGTGGCGGCGCTGATGGACCGGCTGGCGGGGGCCGAGCGGCCGGGAGTGTTGCACCTGCGCCCCGGCTGGCTGAGCGGCGAGGTCGACGGCATGGACCGGGCGCGCTTCACCGAGGCGGTGCGTGACTGCGTGTGCGGCGCGCAGGCCGAGGGCGTCGTGAGCCGGTCGGTCGACGAGGCGGTGGGAGTGCTCCGGGTGGCCGTGCTCGGCGAGCCGTCCGCCGCGCAGGGTGAGGAACCGGCGCACGTCAACGGCAGGCTGGTGCCCGAGACGGCCGGGCCGGGCACGGCGGTGGCCAACGACCGCACGGACGTGGCCACGGACGAAGCCCTCGGGCAGGACGCTCCGCCCGTGCCGGGCGGTACGCCGAGCGGGCGCGTCAACACGATGATGCTGGATCTGGCCCGGGTGCTCGACCGTTACCGGGAGGCTCGCGGCAAGGAGCCGGGCGCCACTCCCGAGGCGCTGCTGCGCGAGGTCCTGCCGCGCCTGATCGCCTCCGGCGGGCCTGGGCTGACCTGGACCCGGCCGCCCTCGCAGGACGACCTGCGCATCGTGCTCGCCGGCACTGGCGCGCCGGGGCTGCGCTGATCTGGCCGGTTCTGGTGCGTCCGAGCGGTGCCCACATCGGCGCCCCCCGTCGTGCGAGCCTGTGGCAGGGGCCTCGGGCGTGAGCCGGGCATGTCCTGCGCGCTGCCGGGGCGCGTCGCACGAGGCAGGACGGTGTGCCGTCAGTTCTCGGCGCGGCCCTGGCGCCAGTAGCCCATGAAGGCCACCGCGCGCCGGTCCATGCCGCGTTCGGCGACCAGGTGCCGCCGCAGGGTCCTGATCACGGACGCCTCGCCGGCCAGCCACGCGTACAGCGGCCCGTACGACGGCGGCTGCTCCTGCGGCACCTCCCACAGTTCCTCGGCGTCGACGTCCACGTCGTCGAAGCTCTCGGGGACGGGCAGCGGGGGCAGCAGGCGCCCGGCGGCGGCCCGTACGGCGGGAACGAGGCCGGCGCCGCGCTCGCCCCCGTTCCTGGCCAGCCAGGTCACCTTGACCGAGGCGGCCGTCTCCACCGGCAGGAAGTCGTCCTCGCCCGGCACCTCCATCAGCACCTCGCCCGCCAGTTCCGCGGGCAGCCGCTCCAGCGCGCCGCAGATCGCCGGCACCGCGGTCTCGTCCCCGGCCAGCAGCACGCAGCCGGTGCCGGGCGGCGGGCGGAACTCCAGGCCGCCGTGCGTGCCCTCGTAGCGCGCGTCTGGGCCGAAGAGCGCCGCGACGTCGCCGGGGCGCACCTTCTCCGCCCACCGCGCGACCGGGCCGCCGTCGGGGTGCATGACCACGTCCACGTCGACCTCGCCGGCCTCGGGGCGCACCAGCCTGGCGGTGTACGTGCGCATGGGGTTGCGCTTGTCGTCGTCGAGTTCGCGCCAGCGCATGTACCAGTCAGGGCCGGTCGGCAGGTGCGCCAGGCCGTGGTCCGGCAGCGGCAGGATGAGCTTGAGCCGCTGGTCGTAGCCGTTGTCGGCGAACACGTGCAGATCGTCGCCCTTGAAGGTGACCCGCAGGAAGGACGGGCTCAACCGCTCAAGCCGGTCCACCCGTACGTCGAACATGCGATACGGCTCGGTCATCCCCGTGCACTCTCCGATCTTGATTAGGTGAGGCTAACCTAATCGATCGCGTACGGTATGGCCAGCCGGGAGACGTGGACGCGAGTCATCGCATGTCCGCCATGACGAGAAACGTGCAGGCGGTGGAGGTCAAATTTCACGCGGCGTGACCACTCCTGTGACGAAGGTTCCCGCCGTGATCGACAGCGGGAGCGCCCCGGCGCGCCCGCCCGCGCCAGAGGGTCTCCCCACGCCCCCTCGGCACGGTGCGGCGCAGCGTGTTCAGATAGCGTCGTACCGCTGAAGCCCGCCAGGCGCCCGCGCCTGCCCCCGAGTCGAGGAGCCCGACGTGTCCCCCCACATCCTTTCCGCCGCGGGCGCCGCCCTGGTGCTCGACGGCTCCGGCCCAGGTCTGCCACGCGTGCTCCACTTCGGCGCCGGCCTGGGGCCGGTCGCCGGATCCGCGCTGGAGCCGGTGCTGGCGTCCCTGACTCCCGCGCCGCCGCTGCTGCCGGCCCAGGCAGACGGCTGGTACGGCAGGCCGGGCCTGTCGGGCGGCCGGTCCGGCGAGCACTGGCCGGTCCGCTGGAGCATCGACCGGCTCGACGTGACGGCCACCCCCGGCGCGGGTGGCACGGTGACCGTCGCGGCCTCCGACGCCAGGGCCGGGCTCGCGCTGGAGAGCGAGCTGGCCATGGACGCCCGCGGCCTGGTGACGATGCGGCACACTGTGACCAACACCGCCGCCTCCCCCTACCGGCTGGAGGGGCTGACCTGCTCGTTGCCGGTGCCGCCGCGGGCGGGGGAGCTGCTCGACTTCACCGGCCGGTGGGCGATGGAGAAGGCGCCGCAGCGCCGGGCGTTCGGGTTCGGCGTGTGGTCGAGGGAGAGCCGGCGGGGCCGCACCGGGCACGACGGCACCGGGCTGCTGGTGGCCGGGACCGAAGGGTTCGGCTTCCGTTCCGGCGAGGTGTGGGGGGTGCACGCGGGCTGGAGCGGCAACCACCTGCACCACGCCGAGCGCCTGCCCGAGGGCCCGGCGCTGCTGGCCGCGGGCGAGCTGCTCGAGCCCGGCGAGGTCGTGCTGGAGCAGGGAGAGAGCTACCGCACACCGCGGGTGTTCTTCACCTGGTCGGGCGGAGGGCTCGACGAGGCGAGCGGACGGCTGCACGACCACCTGCGCGCGGAGGGCCCGCTGCCGGTCCGGCCCGTCACCCTCAACAACTGGGAGGCCACCTACTTCGACCACGGCCTCGACCGGCTGCTCGACCTGGCCGAGCGGGCCGCGGCGGCCGGGATCGAGCGGTTCGTGCTCGACGACGGCTGGTTCCGCCACCGCCGCGACGACCGGGCCGGGCTCGGCGACTGGTACGTCGACGAGCGCGTGTGGCCGGACGGCCTGCACCCCTTGGCCGACCGGGTCCGCAAACTCGGCATGCAGTTCGGGCTCTGGTTCGAGCCCGAGATGGTCAACCCCGACTCCGACCTGGCCCGCGAGCACCCCGACTGGATCCTCGGCCACGCCGAGCGCCTGCCGCCGCCGCAGCGTCACCAGCAGGTCCTCGACGTGGCCAGGCCGCAGGCGTACACGTACCTGCTGGAGCGGCTGGACACCCTGGTCGGCGAGTACGCGCTCGACTACATCAAGTGGGACCACAACCGCGACATCGCCGAGCCCGTGCACGACGGCGCGCCGGGCGTGCACGCGCAGACCGAGGCCGCCTACCGGCTGATCGACGAGCTGCGCCGCCGCCACCCGGGGCTGGAGATCGAGTCGTGCTCGTCCGGCGGCGCGCGCGTCGACTACGGCATCCTGGCCCGCACCGACCGGGTGTGGACCTCCGACAGCAACGACGCGCTCGACCGGCAGGCCATCCAGCGCTGGACCGGGCTGCTGGTGCCGCCCGAGCGGCTGGGCTGCCACGTCGGCGCGCCGAAGGACCACGGCTCCGGCCGGCGGCTGCCACTGGCCTTCCGGGCCGCCACCGCGCTGTTCGGGCACATGGGCGTGGAGTGGGACCTGACCTCGGCGAGCGAGGCCGAGCTCCAGGAGCTGGCCACGTGGATCACCCTGCACAAGCGGCTGCGGTCGGTGCTGCACGCGGGCCGGGTGGTGCGGGCCGACCACCCCGACCCGTCGGCGCTGCTGCACGGCGTGGTGACGCCCGAGCGCGGCGTGTTCGCGTTCGTGCAGCTCACCACCCGGCTCACCATCGGGCCCGGCCCGCTGCGGCTGCCGGGCCTCGACCCCGCGGCCTCCTACGACGTGCGGGTGGCCGGGCCGCTCCCCGAGAGGGCCGGGCTGCCCGGGTGGACCGCCGCTCCGGTGCGGCTGCCGGGTTCGGTGCTCGGCCAGATCGGGCTGCCCGCGCCCACGCTGCGCCCGGCATCGGCGCTGATCGTCGAGGTGGAGCGAGCCTGATCCCGATGCGCCGGAAGGGCGAAGGACTACCGGTAGCCCTTCGCCAGCACCTCCCGCGTGTCACGGGCGATCCGGGCCGCCAGCTCGGAGGGGAGCGCGGTGCGCGGCGGGCGGCAGACGCCGCCCTTGCGCCCCGCCAGGTCCATCGACAACTTGATGGACTGCACGAACTCCGTCTTGGAGTCCCAGCGCAGCAGCGGGTGCAGGTCGCGGTAGACGGGCAGCGCCTTGTCCAGGTCGCCGGAGGTGGCCAGACGATAGAGCTCGACCGTGGAGCGCGGAATCATGTTGGGGTAGCCGGCGATCCAGCCCACCGCCCCGGCGATGCCCAGCTCCAGCAGCACGTCGTCCGAGCCGATGAGCAGGTCGAGCCCGGGCGCCCGCTCGGCCAGCTCGTACGCCCTGCGCACGTCGCCGGTGAACTCCTTGACGGCGACGATCAGCCCTTCCTGGTGCAGCTCGGCCAGCAGGTCGGGGGTGAGGTCCACCTTCGTGTCCAGCGGGTTGTTGTAGGCCACGACCGGCAGCCCTGCCCTGGCGACCTCCCGGTAGTGGCCGACCACGGCCTGCCGGTCGGCGCGGTAGGCGTTCGGCGGCAGCAGCAACACGGACGCGGCGCCCGCCTCGGCCGCCTGCTCGGCCCAGCGCCGCGCCTCGGCCGCGCCGTAGGCGCCCACGCCGGGCATGACGTGGAAGCCGTCGGGGGCGGCCTCGATGGCGGCGCGCACCACGCGGGCGCGCTCGTCGTCCGTGAGCGTCTGGTACTCGCCGAGCGAGCCGTTGGGGCAGACGCCGTCACAGCCGCCCTCGGCCAGGAACCGCACGTGCTCTGCGTAACCGTCGTAGTCGACGGACAGGTCGTCGTTGAAGGGCAGCGCGGTCGCGACGTGCACGCCGTGCCAGACGGGGGCGTTCATGATCTCTCCTTGCTCCAGTTCTCCAGCCCGCTCGCGTCGATGGGCAGGGCGGCGGAGAGGTTCTCCGCGCCGCCCGCCGTCACCAGCAGGTCGTCCTCGATCCGCACGCCGATCCCGCGCAGCTCCGGGGGGAGCGTGCGGTCGTGGGCGTGGAAGTACAGTCCCGGCTCGACGGTGAGCGCCATCCCCGGCGCCATCTCCGCGCCGTGGTACGCCTCGGGGCGGGATCGTGCGCAGTCGTGCACGTCCAGGCCCAGGTGGTGGCCGATGCCGCAGACCAGGTAGCGGCGGTGGTGCTGGCCGCGCTCCGACAGGGCCTCGTCCACCGAGACCGGCAGCAGTCCCCAGTCGTGCAGTCCGCGCGCGATGACCTCCATGGCCGCGTGGTGGAAGCCGGTGAACCGGCGGCCCGGCGCCACCTGCGCCAGCCCGGCCCGGTGCGCCCGTTCCACCAGGTCGTGCACCTGCCGCTGGGCGGGGGAGAAGACGCCCGACACCGGGAAGGTGCGGGTGACGTCGGCGGTGTAGTGGCTGCGCGCCTCCACGCCCATGTCGAGCAGCAGCAGCTCGCCGGGCCGGACGGGGCCGTCGCAGCGCACCCAGTGCAGCGTGGGGGCGTGCGCGCCGGAGCCCACGATGGTGGCGTAGCCGGGGCCGTTGCCGTGCGTCCTGGCGTAGCGGTCGAAGGTGCCCTGCAGCCAGCGCTCGCCGCCGCCCGCCACCGCGGCCGGGATCTCGTCGAGCACCGCGGCGAAGCCCTCCACGGTGCGGTCGACGGCCTCGCGGAGCCGGGCGATCTCCCACTCGTCCTTGATCATGCGCAGCTCGGCCAGCACCCGCCCGAGCTCCTCGGACGGCCCCCTCGGCGGCTCCGTCCAGCCCGGTCCCGCGAGCAGCGCGCCGTTCGGCGGCCCGGTGAACTCCGGCAGCGGACGCACCTCGACCCCGAGCGCCCTGGCCCACTCGGCCAGGGACGGCGAGGGGCCGACCCACAGCTCGCCGTAGGCGGCGTCGGCGTAGAA
>NZ_SMKP01000186.1:0-21807 GCF_004349015.1 Nonomuraea diastatica | reverse complement strand
GGCGGCCCAGCTCACCCCCGTAACCTGACCAACCGTCCCCACCAGCACAGATAGGATTCGATTCACATGAGCGACACCGAGACGAACTCCGGCCCCGCCGAGCCCCGCATCCTCACCGACGCGGAACTCAGCAGCCTGCTCGGCGGCCAGCAGTTCGGCGTCCTGGCCACCGTCAAGCGCAGCGGCCACCCCCACCTTTCCACCGTCATATACAACTGGAACCCCGCCGAGCGGATCATCCGCGTCTCCACCACGGAGGGGCGCCTCAAGGCCCGCCACGTCCGCACCAACCCCCGCCTGTCGCTGCACGTGAACGGGCCGGACATCTGGTCGTTCGCCGTCGCCGAGGGCGACGCGGAGGTGTCCGAGGTGACCACCGAGCCGGGAGACGCGGTCGGCAAGGAGCTGCTGTCACTCACGCCGGGCTTTGAGGACCCGGCGGACGAGGCCACTTTCCTCCGGCAACTGGTCGACGAACGCCGTGTGGTGATCAGACTTCATGTCTCGCGCCTGTACGGCACAGCCCTGGACATCCCCGCTGAGGGATAGGGGTGTTCACGAGTAGTGTGATCAGGGCCGATACCGGCCGCCGGAACAGTCTTACGGAACACCACGACCTGGGCGTCCATCCCGGCTGGCCGGTGTTCCGATGGGAGATCCCCTTACGGAACACCACTCTGATCACCCTTGCCCACTCGGGGCAAGGGGAACCGAGCTTGAACGCTCGCCCCGAAACTCTTCAGCGATTACCGAGAGTTACATTTCCTCCGGTGACACGGACCCCGAGCGGCGGGAGGTCTACCGCGCCGAGGGCGCCGGCTGAGCGCGTCGGCCGCAGCTATTCCGGTCGTGGGCCGGGCCCTGCGCGGGCAGCACCCGCGTCGGCCGGGCGGCCAGGGGCTCATAGGTGGCGCAGCTCGACGATGCCCCGGTAGACCAACTCGGCGTCGTCGCGCCGGGCTTAGCTTGTTCTTTATGTGCGCCACGAGCGCAGAAGGTGAGGTTGTTGTGTAGGTGACCTTGCTTGATGCGGTGCTGTGCAGGAGATGAAGGTCTGGCCCTTCGGCGTCGCCCTGCGGGGGGAGATGCCAAACCGCCCCAGAGCTGCGTTGGCTGAAGACCGTCGTGGTGAGCGTCTGGGGAAAAGGCGTACGTGATGCGTCAGGTGGGGACCGGGAAGGCGAGCGCGAGCGAACCGTCCGAGGACGCGTCGAAACAAGTAGATGACATCGAAACCGGGCTGGTTAAAAGGGCCCGGGATGCACCTGGCGGGTGCCCGTCTATTGGCCAGGTGGTGTCCGGCGTAGAGGCGGCGCGAGTCCGGTCTGCGGCTTCTGCATGGAAGGTGGGAAGGCGGATGCCGACATCGTCGTCCCGGGCCGTGTGTGGTCCGGGTGGGCGAGAGGGAGCGTGCCGGGCGGCAGAAAGCGTGAGGCGTTGAGTACCGTCGCGGCGTCCGCCGGCGGACCGGCTCGTAGTAGTGGTGAAGCCCTGTAACGGGGGTGGAGCGAAAAGGGGCCGGCTCATCTGTCGATCCGTTTCACGCGATCAACCGGGCGATGGCCTGGGAGGAAGCGGGTGAGCATGTCGGAACCGCAGGACAAGCCGTTCGCTATTTCGAAGCGGCTGGTGTGGGAGGCATACGAGAGAGTCAAGGCCGACAAGGGCGCCGCCGGAGTGGACAGGCAGTCTCTGGAGGATTTCGAAGCCGATCTGAGGAACAACCTCTACAAGATCTGGAATCGGATGTCGTCGGGGACCTGTTTCCCGCCTCCGGTGATGGCGGTGGAGATACCGAAGGCTGGGGGAGGGACGCGCGTTTTGGGCGTACCGACCGTGGCCGACAGGGTCGCCCAGACGGTGGCGGCGCTGGCGCTGGAGCCTCGAACGGAGTCGATCTTTCATGACGGCTCCTATGGGTATCGGCCCCGCCGCTCTGCGCTGGATGCGGTGGCCACGTGCCGCCAGCGGTGCTGGAAGGGCTGGCCAACGCCACTATCCAGCAGCGGCTGGTGCCGGTCCGACTGTTCTACGACTTCCTCATCGAGGAGGGTTTGCGCGAGTCGAACCCCGTCGGGCGTGGCCGCTATACCCCGGGACGCAAGTTCGGCGGCTACCAGCGTGGCCTGGCGCCCCGACTGACCACGCTGCCGTGGATCCCTACCGACCAAGAGTGGCTGGACTTTCTGGAAGCGGCCAGGTCCGAGCCACCGCGCAACCGCGTGATGCTCGCGCTGGCCTACGAGCCGGCCCCCTCGCCGGAATCTACGACCCGGCCGGGCACGGCCGCATGCTATTCGCGTTCTTCACCGCCATGGCCGAGACCGAGCGAGAAGCGATCCGTGAGGCCACGCTGGAAGGACTGGCCGCCGCAGCCCGCAAGGGCAACCACGGCGGCCGCCCCGCCGTCATCACCGACGACATGGTCCACACCGTCCTACGGCGCCGCGCGGCCGGCGAACCCGTCGAAAAGATCCGCAAGGACCTGATCATCCCCACCGGCAAACGCAAAGGTCACAACCCCTCCCTCGCCAGCATCTACCGCGCCCTCGCAGAACACGCGAAGTCCCAGCGCCACCCCGACGCTGCCGAACAGGCCCGCGCCGAGTACGCCGCCTTCCACAAAGGGCTCTAACCTCGCTGACCCACGGATCAGCCGTCAGCACCAACAACCACGACGAAGTCCTTCTACCTCGGCGCGGAACACCACGTCACTGCAGGTCAGAGGCGGGTTCGTTGGATTCTGCTCCATTGCTAATGGGACCCCCTCGCCCGACACGCCCATCGAGACCATGACCGAGCCACCGGAGATCTTCCAGCGGGAAGTCCTGGGCCGCCACGCGCTGCCAGACCGGCTCGACGACCAGGACCGGCACCCCGGAGACCCGACGCCGGCTCCGGTGAAGACCTCAGATCCCAGCCAGAGCAGCAACGGAACGTCCCTCAGCGGGCGGGTGAGCTGCCGGATCGGCAGGTACGACGACAGCCAGCGCGTGTGGTCGCCGGCGAGGTTGTAGGCGGCCGGGAGGGTCGGGACCACGCACGCGGCGACCTGGGCGGTGGTCACGGTGAGCGGGACGGCCGCGCGGGGCCGCGGCCCGGGCCGCTCTGCGGGCCGGCCCTTAGGAGCGCTGAATAGCACCGAGCGAGAAACCTCGATCGTGCCGGCATAGATCGACGTGCTACCCGCGTCCTTGCCTGTGAACATCACGAGGAGGATTGGGTGGATCCAGGATTTGAGGCGGCCTTCCGGCACTTCGTCGCCGACCGATCGGGGGCGCTGTTCCGTACCGCGTACCTGCTGACCGGTGACCGGCACGCCGCCGAGGAGCGGGTGCAGTCGGCCCTGGTCAAGACGGCCGCAAAGTGGCGCAGTCTGCGCGATCCGGTCGCCATCGAGGGATACGTCCGCCGTGTCATGTACCACGAGCAGGTGAGCTGGTGGCGGCGACGGTCACGCGTCGCGGAGGTGCCCACCGGATGGCTGCCCGACCAGATCGGTGACGGGCACGCCGACGTTGTGGACCTTCGCATGGTGATGCGCGCGGCCCTCGCCCGGCTTACACCCCGGCAGCGGACCATGCTCGTGCTGCGCTACTTCGAGGACCTCTCCGAGACCGAGATCGCGCGACTGCTCGGCGTCAGGGTGGGGTCGGTACGCAGCCAGATCTACCGCTCGCTGGAACGTCTGAAGAAAACGGCACCTGAACTGACCACCGTGAGGGAGTTCGGATGAACATCGAGAACCTGCTGCGTGAGACTCTCGCCGACATGGCCGACGAAGAGCGGCCACCCGCGCCGGGTCGGTATCTCCAGGTCCGCGAGCGCCGACCGCGTCGCCGCGGCCTCGCCCTGGTGACGGCGTCGGCCGTCGCCGCGCTGGCCGTCGGATCCACAGTCGTGGTGCAGGGGATGTCGTCGCGGGCCCCCGGTGATGTCGCCGGACAACAGAACGCCGTTCCGCACGTGGCCCCCGAGCGCCGACCGGCCGTCACCGTGACCGTGGTGGAAGGGATGCGGCTCTCACAGCTCTTCAAGGTGCTGTCGTCGCTCACCGGCAGGCCGGTGGCGGAGTTCGAGAAGGCTGCCAAGGACGACACGGTGCTCGGCCTGCCGCCCTATGCCAAGGGGATACTCGAAGGGTTCGCCTTTCCCGGCACCTACGAGCTCTCCCCCACCATGAGTCCGGGCGAGATCCTTAGGGCGATGGTGGCCCGGTTCGGGCAGGCCGCCGAGGATACCAATCTGGTCGACGGCGCCAGGCGTGCTGGCAGAACGCCGCTGGAGATCCTGACCATCGCCAGCATCGTCCAGGCCGAGGCGGGCAGGCCCGAGGACATGCCCAAGATCGCCCGGGTCATCTACAACCGGCTGAACCGGAAGATGCGGCTGGAGGTGGGCAGCACGGTCTTGTACGGCCTGGACAAGTACGGCGTCAGCGCAAAACGCGAGGACCTCAAGAGCCGGTCGCCGTACAACACCTACAGGCGTTTCGGCCTGCCGCCCAGCCCCATTGGCAACCCAGGGGACGACGCCATCAGGGCCGCGTTGAAGCCGGCCTCCGGCTCTTGGCTCTTCTACGTGACGATCGACCCGAAGAAGGGCATCACGAAGTTCGCCGACTCCCAGTCGGACTTCACCAAACTGGTCGAAGAACGCGACAAGAAGCACGGAACCCGGTGACGTACCGAACGGCCATCGCGATGATCCTTTGAGTATCGACCGCCGAGATCACTCCAGATAAAGACACCGTCTTCATTCACGACGACGGAAGAAGCGTCCTGGGACAGCGCTGCCGCTCCGAGCGGCCGCAGGCCCTTGTCCGGGGACCAGGAAGCGATCGCGTAGCGGCCCAGGACGTCGAGGTGGGCGTGGCCCAGCGGAGACAGCCGGGCCACGTGCCCGTCCTTGACAGGCACACCCTGAGCACGCAGCTGGTCCACGATCGCCGACAAATACGTCGAATCCCATAAAACCACGGCATTGAGCACGAGCCCTAGCGCCGCTAGCTGATCTTCCTGGCCTTCGCGGTAGGCCTGCCGGATCTTGCCAGCGTTGCCGTGGCAGATCTTGCGGGTCAGACGGTGCCGGGACTCCTGGACGCTGAGCTGCTTGCCCAGGCTGCGGCGGTAGCAGGTATCGATCAGGTCCAGCATGCTCAGCAGGTGCATCGTCTTGCCGATGCGGCCGCACTCGGCGAACGCCTGCCTCAGCGGCGTCGGAGAACCCTGGCGGGCGAACATGCGCAGCAGGTCGTAGGCGCGCATGTGGTTGGTCACCAGTGACCCGGCGACGCGGAGCATGTCCCGCCACTGAGTGGTGATCTTCTTGGTGTTCAGCTTCTTCCGGGCAATCGCCTCCAGTACCCCGTAATCGCTGGCGGTGCCGTCGGGCAGTTCGGCGCGATCAGAACCGCTGGTCGCCCAGATCGGCGAAACGGGGCGCGAACCGGTAGCCGAGCATGGAGAAGATCCCGAACACCATGTCGCTGTTTATATGGACACCGTCAAGGGCTGCGCCTTGGTTACCCATCGCCCAGGCAGAGACGTCGATCTGCCGCGTGGTCATTACGGCGGTGCGGCTTCCGGTTGAACTCTGCGCGCATGCCATTAAAGATAATCTTCACCGTCCTGCTCCGGCTCGTACCGTCTTTGGCCAAGGCACTCAACGTGCCGGCACCCGCGCTGCGCAAACCAGGCTCGGTCTGGGCGGAACTGGCCCGCCCCGGCCGCCGACGGCGGGATACGTGGGCCGAACGCGGTGCGCGGCCTTGTGCACGTGGCTGAACAGCCCCATCTCCGCGCCCTGTTGCTCGCCCTTCTGCGATCTGGGCATCCACGTCTGCGTCCTGCGGTCCCCGACGCAACATGATGTGAAGATCAGCTGACTGCCTCACGTGACAGAAAGGGTCATCGCGCTCTGACCTGCGGGAGGAGACCGTCAACCCAGGTAACGATGGAAGGTGGATCATCGCGGTGGGCTCACGGCAGCTGCCCGCTCTCGTCCAAGAACGCCGCCAGGGCGGCGTCGCGCAGCGCCACGCCAGCGGCACCACGGAAACGAAACACTAAGCTCGCCGCCCGGGCCTCGCCGGTGTCCGGCAGCGCCACGAACCAGGCGCTGTGCGACGTGGCTGGCATGGCTCAGCTGCTGTAGTACTGGCCGGCGTCGGAGTCGTCGCTGGTGTCCTGGCTGTAGCTGCCCAGCGTGCTGGCCGCGAACGAGCCCGCATGCGCCAGTTGCGGAGCCTTAACACCGGACGACATTGGAGTTACGCTCCGATCATCCGCTCGTACGGACCGTCCGGAAGGATGACTGTGATGGTCAGCCGCGCTGGTCCGCCCGCACGAGCCCGTAGATGCCGCCAGCAGCAGGGGCACTACGTCAGCGCCGCCCAGACATGGTGCGGACCTTAGGAGGCTAGGGGCAGGCGCAGGACAAAGCGGGCGCCGTCGGCGTGATCGGCCACGTAGAGATCGCCACCGTAGGCTTGGGCAATCTCTCGAGCGATCGGCAGTCCGAAACCGGAGCCACCTGAGTCCAATCTCCGGGCCAGGTCCTGTCGGTATAGGCGGTGGAAGATCCTTTCGCGGTCCTCCGGCCGGATGCCGGGGCCGTCATCTATGACCTCCAGAATGGCGAACGACGGGGGGTCGGCGGCGACCACGATCTCGATCTTGCTGGTGGTGTGCCGCTCCGCATTGGCCACCAGATTGGACAGCAGCCGGGCCAGCCGCACTCGAGATGCCCGGACCATGACGTTGTCGCTCAGATGGGTGACGACGTTGGCGTTCGGCGGGTGGGCCTCCAGTTCTTCCATGGCCAGGTCCGCCAGGTCAACCAGGTCGGTGGTGGGCGGAGTCGCCGTGTAAAGACGGGCCAGGACGAGCAGGTCGGTGACGACGTTGTTAAGCCGCTCGACGTTGTGATGCAGCGTTTGCAGAGTCTGGCGCAGATCGGCATCAGGGTCAGCGAGAGCCACCTCCATCTCGGTCAACAGGCCCGTGATCGGATTACGCAGATCGTGGGTGGCGTCGAACAGGAAGCGCTGCTGATGCTCGATAGCCTCGTGCAGCGCCGAGACAGCTCGCTGCTCCTGGCGGTATGCCTGTTGCAGCCGCGAGCTCAGCTCTACAGGGTCGGGGACCTGCCCGGGGATGCGGACGCCCACCCGCGTCGCCCCCGCCCTGGTGGCGCCGGCCCCAAGTGAAGCGCGCACCTGTTCGAAGAGGCCGGTCACGTCCTCCACCACGACGACGATCCACCGCACCCCGCCTGCCGCGTCGAGCATCGGAACGTTCAGCAGGCACCAGTACCCTTCCTCGAAGGCACCCGGACGATCAGGCGCCTCCATCCCGTGCCCCAGCAGCGGCACGACGTCGGCTACGCCGGTGTTCACCACTCGCTCAAGCGAAGCACGCACCTCTGTCACCCCAGACGCTTCCGGATCACCGAGGACGCGGAGTTTGCCAGGAAAGCTGGTGAAGGCGTCTCGACCGACCACGTCCTCCCGGTCGCGTCCAATCACTCGCACATACGCGTCGTTGACAGCCACGACGACCTGATCCGGAGTGAGAACCACGCAGGGTGACGGCACCGCCTCGAACACCGCCCGATAATCGACCTGCGCCCCCATCATGGGATCCACCTACCCAAAGGGTTGAGGAATGTGCGAGACCGGATCCCCTCACCAAGAACAGCGTTGGCGCTGGTCACGACCTGGGTACGCGAACGGCACAGGCAGCGAAGGATAGCCGAGGTCATCGCGTGCCTGCCGAGGGGCAGCGTGTACGTCGACCGGGCGGACGGCGTACGCGTCCACGTTGGTTCCGCTGATTCGGCGGCCGCGGCGGAGGCCGGTGATGGATGATGTGGACGACACCTCGCAAGGCAGGAGCAGACCACCGTGACGCCGCCTCCCCGGCCTCCAGCCGGCGACGACGGCGCCGAGTTCGCGCAGTGGTACCGCCGGGAGTTCCCTGACCTGCTGCTGTTCGCGCACCGGCTGGGCGCGCGCTGGCACGAGGCGTTCGACTTGGCGCAGGAGGCGTGCGCGAAGGCCTTTCCGCGCTGGCCGGAGATCGGCAAACCGCGGGCCTACGTGCGGGTCGCGATCAGGAACGTCTACTTCAAGAAGAGCCAGGGGGCAGGGAAAGCGAGCTCGACCTGGTGATGCCCGTCATCAACGACATCTCCTGCCCGTTCCAGCGGGCAGCACTGCTGGTCGCCCACTGGTCAGGGGCCCGCCGCGACGAGATCCGGCACCTGCCGCTGGACAGCCTTACGGCTCGTGCTCGGCAGGCGCTCGACCTGGCCAAACAGGAGGCCAGGACTTTGAGCCATGACCGCGTCACCGCCGATCACCTCCTGATGGGCTTGGCCCGCTTGGACGAGGGCGTGGCCATCATGACGCTCAGGAGCCTCGGATGCGACCTCACTACACGCGCCCAGGAGACAGGCGTCGACCTCGACCACGTCGTGGAACTGGCCCGCCGTGAGGCCGCTGGGCTCAAGCACCGGTATATCGGCACCGAGCACCTTCTGCTCGGCCTGCTATGCGAGGAGAAAACGGCTGCTGCCCTGGGTGTTGACCTGCGACAGACCCGTGCTCAGGTCATCAAGGTTCTGCATGGCAGGGCGCTCTGAGCTCGCTACAGCGATTCGCGACCGTTGGACTCCGAGCCGGGGTCGCTTGACAGTGTCCACATAAAGTCGCTGGTCGGGTTCGCGTTCTCCTACTTGCTGGAATTCAAGCTGCTGCCGCGGATGAAGAGGAACGCCCACCAGAAGCTGGTGAAGGCCGACGCCGATGATCAGGTCCCATCCTGCCTGAGCGGCATGGTGGCCGACAAGCCGATCGACTGGGAGATCATCGCTCAGCAGTACGACCAGATGGTGAAATACGCCACCGCCCTGCGGCTGGGCACGGCCGAGGCCGAGCAAGTGCTGCGACGCTTCACCCGCGGCGGCCCCAAACACCCCCACCTACAAGGTCATCGAGGAACTCGGCAAGGCGGTCAAGAGCGTGTTCGTCGCCGAGTACGTCGCCGCCTCAGAGCTGCGCCGCGAGATCCACGAGGGCCTGCAGGTCGTGGAGAACTGGAACTCCGCCAACACCGACCTGTTCTACGGCAGCGCCGGCACCATCCCCGGCAGCGACAAGGAGCATCAGGAGGTCTGCATGCTCAGCCTGCACCTGCTGCAGTCCGCGCTGGTCATCAACACCCAGCTCCTGCAAGCCGTCCTACGAGATTCGGCCTGGGCGGCCAAGCTCACCGACGAAGACGGGCGCGCCCTATCACCGCTGTTCTGGGCCCAGGTCAACCCCTACGGCCGATTCCGCCTCGACATGGACAGCCGTCTCGATCTCGGGGTCAGCGCGTAGCGATTGCCAGGTAGCTCGGAGCGGTCCTGCCAAGGCGCGTGGAAGGGTGGTGATGTTGTTGACCTTCCCCTTGGGTGAAGCCCCAGCATCGTTGACACCGGTCGTCGTGGCCGGGACGAGGAGGAGTGGTGCGGGAGCTGCTGACGATCGGAGCGTTCGCTCGGGCAGCTCGGCTGTCGCCGAAGGCCCTGCGGCTCTACGACGAACTCGGGCTCCTGCCGCCGGCCGCCGTGGATGGCGATTCGGGATACCGGTTCTACGATCCGGAGCAGTTGGAGCGAGCCAGGTTGATCGCCTGGTTGCGGCGTCTGGGCATGCCCTTGACCCGTATCCGGCATGTGTGTGATCTACCTGCGGAGACAGCTGCCGAGGCGATCGCCGGCTACTGGGAGCAGCTCCAGGCCGAGACCGCCGCTCGCGGCCGGTTGGCAACCTTCCTCGTCGACTACCTGACGGGAAGAGGCAGCTCTGTGGACGATTCCGCGACCATGCTCGGGATCCGTTACGTCGCCCGCTCGGAGTCGGGACTGGTGCGGATGAGCAACGAGGACACCGCCTATGCGGGCCCCCGGTTGCTGGCGGTGGCCGACGGCGTCCGTGGCGGAGCCGGAGACCTCGCGAGCGCGACCGCCATCGAGGCGCTCAAACCGCTGGAGGCTCTCGCCATGCCCGCCGAAGACCTCCTCGGCGCGCTGGCTGACGCGGTCGACCATGCCGACGCCCAGATCGGGACGATCGCCGCAGCATCATCGGATGGCGAGGCCGTCACCACCCTGACCGCACTGCTGTGGTCCGGCTCCCATCTGGCGCTAGTGCACATCGGCGACACCCGCGTCTACCGCCTGCGAGACGGTGAGCTCTCCCAGATCACCCATGACCACACCTTCGTCCAGTCCCTGATCGACGAAGGACGACTGACCCCCGATGAAGCGGCCTCGCACCCGCAGCGCTCACTGCTGGTGCGAGCACTGACCGGCACAGGCGGGACGCATCCGGACCTGTCACTTCACCGGGCCGCTGCCGGTGACCGCTACCTCTTGTGCTCCGATGGGTTGTCGGCCGTCGTCTCGGCCGCGTCCCTGCAGAAGGTGCTGGCCGAGGAGGACGGCCCGCAGCAGGCACTCGACGAATTGATCGCGCAAGCGTACGCCGCAGGTGCTCCCGACAACATCGCCGGTGTCGTCGCCGACGTCGTACCGCTGGACGCTGCGGATGCCGCGCATAACGTTCCCAGCCGGTGATGCGCGCCCCTAGGCTCAGGGCAGGACACGGCATCATCGTCGATCGCCGGCCGCTGAGGGTCGACGCATTTCGGCGGTTGTGGGTGGCGTCAGTGGTGTGCGCGGTGGGCGGGTCGTTCAGCCTGGCCGCGATCCCAACGCAGTTGTTCACCATGACCGGGTCATCGGCGGCCGTGGGTGCCTCGGCCGTCGTGTCGTTCGTCGCGCTGGTGGTGGCGGCTCTGTGGACAGGTGCTCTCGCCGACGTCAGAGACCGGCGAACGATACTCCTGGCCGCGCACTGCGGCCTAACGTTGACCTACGCGGCCTTGTGGACTCAGTCTGTGCTGGACGCCCGATCCGTCCCGATCCTGATGATGCTGGTGGCTTGCCAGGGACTGACCTTCGGATCGATCATGACGACGATGGGTGCCGTGGTGCCCCGCCTCGTCCCGGTCGAACTGCTCCCAGCGGCCAACAGCCTCAGCTCGCTGGTCCGCTACGCCGGGTCGATTTTGGGCCCTGTGCTCGCCGGCCTTCTGATCCCGCTCGTCGGGCTCGGCATCCTGTACCTGTTCGACGCGCTCGCGCTGCTGGCCGTCGTGTGGGCCGTCGCCAAGTTGCCCCGCTTGGAGCCAGCCCGAGCATCGAACGTTCCGGCCGAACCGCACCGCGGGAATCATCCGACCATCGCTCAGATCCTGGCTGGGTTCCGGTATCTGGCCGCCAGCCGACTGCTCGTGGCAGTGCTGGCGGTCGACCTCTCGGCGATGGTCTTCGGCATGCCGATCGCACTTTTCCCCGAACTGGCCCAGCGCACCTACGGCGGCCCGGCTGGCGGCGGCCCGGCACTGGGACTGCTCTACGCCGCCTACCCAGCCGGGGTGTTCGCGATCGGTCTCCTGTCGGGCACCTTCACCCGCGCCCGCCGCCATGGCGCTCTCATGGCGGCAGCCGCTGCCGCGTGGGGCATCACTGTGGTCGCACTCGGCTTGGCGGCACAGCTGTGGATCGCGCTGATAGCACTCGTCCTCGGCGGAGCCGTGAACTTCGTGCTCAGCACCTTCCGCAACGCCATCTTCCAGGCCCTTACCGACGACGCCATGCGCGGCCGGATCCAAGGAGCGCTCACTGTTGTCCTCATCGGTGGACCGCAGCTCGCGAACTTGCTGCACGGGACCACCGCGTCGCTCCTCGGGCCCCGAACAGTGATTTGCATCGGAGGTCTACTGACTACCATGGCCGTCGCCGCGATCGCATGGCAAGTTCCCGAGCTGCGTTCCTACACGATGTTCATCCCCGAACCACGTCGTGACCCAGACCGCTCAGCGTGATCCGCGTTGGCCTCGCTCCAGCTTGGAACGCGATCGGTGTTCCGTTAGGGGATCCCTCAACGGAACACCACCCGGGCCGAGGGTCGAAGCCCACGCGGGGCGCGGGCGTGTGTCCTGTCCGGGTGAACCTTGCATCGTCCGGACTTATCTTGCGGGCGCGGGGGTGGTCGCATTTGGCGTGGGTGACGGTGTTGGGTCCCGCCAAGGCGCAGATCGACTACCGGCTGCGCGAGGGCGCTGGTTGCGACCAGATGACCTACCGGCTGACCGACGGCGAGGCGGTGCCGGCCGTGGCGGAGGGGGAGAAGGGCTGCGGCCTGACGTGGATCGGCGCCGGTCTGGCCGGGCTGGGAATCGACGGGATCACCGCGGGCGCGCCGCTGACTCCCGAGCAGCACGAGGCCGCCCGCACGTTGATGGACGGCTTCCACCCGGGCACCGGCGAGCGGCTGGTGGAGCCGAAGAAGGCGGCCAGCCCGCTGTCGCAGCTGGTTGGTGAGCCGTTGCCGGCGGCGCTGCAGCAGGCCGCCGGCGAGCGCGCCTGCTCGGTGGAGGAACTGGTCGCTGGAGTGAAGTGGGCCGTGGCGCGGGCCGGGAGGCTGGAGCGCGGGGTGGCGCGGCGATGCGTAATCAGCTTATATGAGCAGGTGATATAAAGGGCTTATGGATTCGGAACCCATCAGCCACCTGGAGCTGGCCGCCGGCCTCGGCCGGGTCAGGACGATGATGCGCCTCATCGACGTGCCCAGAGACCTGTCGATCACCGCGCTGTCCACGCTGGCCAACCTGGAACGCCTCGGCTCCCGCCGCCTCACCGACCTGGCCGCGCTCGAAGGCGTCACCCAGCCCGCCATGACCCAGCTCGTCTCCAGGCTGGAGCGCGAGGCGCTGGCCGAGCGACTGGCCGACCCGGCGGACGGGCGTGTCGTGGTCGTCGCCATCACCGAACACGGGCGGGCGGAGCTGGCCAGGCGGCGGAGCACGCAGGCCAAGCGGCTGGCCGAGCTGCTCGCCGAGCTCTCGGAAGCCGACCGCGCCGCCATCGCCGCCGCCCTGCCCGCCCTCGAACGGCTCACCGCCCGCGCCCTCGGCACCACACCGCCCGCCCATGGAGCGGCCGGATGACGCAGGCCAACGCGGCGGGCTGGGCATCGCGGTCGGCCCGCTGCTCGGCGGCGCGCTCGGCCACATCAGCTGGCGCGGCCCGTTCTACGGCGTCGCGGTGCTGATGGCGTTCGCGCTGGTCGCGACCATCCTGCTGGTACGCCCCCAGCCCAAACCCCCTCGCAAGACCTCGCTCCTCGATCCGCTCAAGGCCCTGCGCCACCGCGGCCTGCTGATCATGAGCCTGACGGCGCTCTGTTACAACTGGGGGTTTTCACCGTGCTCGGCTACGCCCCCTTCCCGATGGAGCTGGACGCCATCCACCTCGGGCTCGTCTTCACCGGCTGGGGCCTGATGGTGGCGATCTTCTCAGTGGCCGGCGCGCCCTGGCTGCAACGGAAACTCGGCCTGGCCCGTACGCTCTACGGCAACCTCGCGCTGTTCGCGCTGGTCGTCTTCGTCATCGCCGCCTTCACCGGCAGCCGGCCGGTCCTGATCACCGCGGTGATCGTCGCGGGCGTCTTCATCGGCGTGAACAACACGCTGACCACGCAGGCCGTGATGATGGTCGCGCCCGTGGAGCGGCCCGTGGCCTCGGCGGCGTACGGGTTCGTGCGCTTCATCGGCGGTGGGCCGGCGCCGTTCGCGGCCGGCAAGCTCGCCGAGCACCTCAACGTGCACGTGCCGTTCGTCATCGGCGGCTGCGCGGTCCTGCTCGGCATCGGCATTCTCGCCACCGGCCACCGCGATCTGGCACGCGCCGAGCGCAACCAGGCCGGGGCCGACGCCCACGCGGGCGAACCGGCCGGAGCCACCACGAGCTGAGGTCGCCGACCCCCTCCAGCGGCTCCGGCGCGGCACAGGTCATCGCGCCCGCGCTCCGAGCAGCGCCCGGTAGGCGGGCTTCGGCGCCAGGTCCTCGTCGAGCAGGCACGCCGCCCCCTCGCCGTCGAACCAGCCCGGCACCCACGAATGGCGGTCGGTGAAGCCCCAGACGGTGAGCTCCTTGCAGGCCTCGACGCTCAGGCAGTCGGTGAGCGCCCGGCGGTAGTAGTCGGCCTGGGTGGTCAGCTTCTCGGGGGTCACGGGCAGCACCATGCGCACGTCCAGCTCGGTGACCGCGATCTCCAGGCCCAGGTCGGCGAAGCGGCGCATGACGTTCGCCCAGTCGCCCGGGTAGTCGTACTGGATGCCGAGGTGTCCCTGGAAGCCGACCCCGTGGATGGGCACGCCGCGCGCCTGGAGGTCCTTGACCAGCGAGAGCGTGGTCTCGATCTTGGGGGCGTTCCATTCGAGGTTGTAGTCGTTGATGAACAGCTTGGCGTGCGGGTCGGCGCGGTGGGCCCAGCGGAAGGCGTCGGCGATGTAGCCGGGGCCGAGGTTCGTCAGCCAGATGTTCTGCCGCAGGCTGCCGTCCTCCTCCACCACCTCGTTGACCACGTCCCACGCCCTGATCTTGCCCTTGTAGCGGCGGACCTGGGTGGTGACGTGGTCGCGCAGGATCCGCTTCAGCTCGGCCGGGGTGATCGAGCCGTCGGCGACGCCTGCGCTCAGCCATGCCGGCCGCGCAGGGCGGCGATGTCGACGGCGGTGCCGATCCTGATGCCGTGCTGGTGAGCCACCCGCAGGTCACGCGGCGGGCGCGGGCCGGCGTACGCGGAAGCGGGCAGGGCGAGCACGAGCGCCAGGGCGATGATGAGGGACTTCACCGGCGACCTCCGATGCGAAGCGTTGCAGGATCTTTCCGGATTCTCCGAAATTTTCTGATGCATAGCGATAATTTCAGCGATCGCGGGAAACGTAAGCGCTCGGCAGCCCCTCGTCAACACCCTGTCCACGCCGGAAACCCCGCCTTCACTTCATACGGAGAAATATCGATCTTTGCGGTGATACGGGTGAGGCGTGAGGTTACGGCGTTGCTGTCTGTTCTTAATGGTGCGCCGATGCTACGGTTTGTCCCCAGCCTGCTACGCGATCAGTCGCGAGGCGGCAACACAGCGTTCCCTGCCGGAACGCCTGGTTCGACTCGCTCGCCTGGCCGTCACGGCCTTGAGGACCACCGATGTCAGCACTTGCCCCTCCCCCCGCTCCGCGAATGTTCACCCCGCGGCACCGCGCCGCCCTCGCGTTACTCGGGGGACTGGTCGTCACGGTGCCGGCCTGGCTCTGGGTGGTCTCGCTGGCCCCTTCCGGCGCCACGGGTCTTGTGGCGGCCGTCGGCGGAGTGGCGGCGGCCCTGCTGTCCTGCGCCGCCGCCGCGCTCGCTCACCAGCAGGCAGCGACCCGCGCACTCCGCGAGCAGGCAAACCAGGACGGCCTGCGCGTCGCCCTGCTGGAGCGGGAGGCCCTGCGGCTGACCGAGGAGACCCTGCCGGAGCTCGGCGGCCAGGTACGCGAGGGCGTGCCCACGGTCGACGCGCTCACCAAGGTGGCACAACCGTCCGACGACCTGCTCCAGCGCCTGGTCGAAGCGGCCGGCCACGAGCTCGACCTGCTCGCCCGCGAGGCCGCCGCCGCCCGCGCGGCAGGCGCGTCGCTGGAGGCCGAGGTCGTCAGGCTGGCCGACGAGGCGCTGCCTGAGCTGGTCAAGCGCGTCCAGTCGGGCCACCAGCCGGTGGACGCCGCGCTGAAGGAGGTGCGCCAGCCGGTGCACGGCCCGCTGCGCGGGCTGCTGAGCGAGACGGCGCGGCAGATCGGCGAGGGCGAGCGCAAGGGCACGGCGGCGATGCGCGCCTGCGCCGGCGCCGCCGCCCGCGTCCAGGCCCAGGCGACCAGCCTGCTGGCCCGGCTGCGCGAGCTGGAGGAGCGGTACGGCGACCAGGAGGACATCTTCGCCGACCTGCTCGACCTGGACCACCGGGTCTCCCAGACGGGCCGGCTGGCCGACAACATCGCCCTGCTGAGCGGCGGCCGGTCGGGACGCAGGTGGACCAGGCCGATCGCGATGGAGAGCGTGCTGCGCGGCGCCATGGGCCGCATCGGCGCCTACCGGCGCGTCCGGCTCCACTCGACCAGCACGGTCGCGGTCGCCGGGTACGCCGCCGAGGGCGTGATGCACGCGCTGGCCGAGCTGATGGACAACGCGGCCGCCTTCTCCGCCCACGGCACCGAGGTCCACGTCTACGTCGAGGAAGAGGACAACGGCGTCGTGGTCACCATCGAGGACAGCGGCCTCGGCATGCGTTCCCGGGAGCGGCACCGCGCGGCCAAGCTGGTGTCCGAGCCGCTCGACCTGCGGATGGTGTCGGGCACCAGGCTGGGCCTCGCCGTGGTGGGCCGCCTGGTCGACAAATATGGTCTGATGGTCAGCTTCCGGCCGTCGGCCAGAGGCGGCACCGGCGTCGTGGTGCTGATCCCGCGCCGCCTGATCACCCAGCCGCGCCCGGACGACGAGCCGCCGGCCGCCGAGCCGCCCGCTGTGCCCGCCATGTCCGCCGTGTCCGCTGTGCCCACCCCCGCGCCGCCGGCGCCCGAACCGGAGGACGAGACCCGGGGGTCGCTGCCCAAGCGCCGCCGCGGCCAGACCCTCGCCGAGGCGACCAGGGACAGACCCGCCCCGGCCGCCGAGCACGTACGCGACGGCCGTGACCCGGCCGCCAGGCTGGCCGCGTTCCGCCAGGCCGGCGGGCGCGGGCGCGCCACGAACCCCGACTCCTGACCGGCTTTCGATTCACAGATAGGAGGCAGGGGCCAACGTGCGGGACGCGCGCCCCATCTTTCCCGATGAACTCTACGGACGCCTTGACGACCACGGACAGCAGCCTCGACTGGCTGCTGGAGAACCTCAGGGAGAAGACCCCGGGCATCGCCCACGTGCTGGTCCTGACCAGGGACGGGCTCAAGCTCTGCCACACCTCCGGCCTCGACCAGGACCGCGCCGACCAGCTCGCCGCGCTGGCCTCCGGGATCCAGAGCCTCTCCGTGAGCGCGTCCGCCGAGTTCGGCACGGCCATCGGGTCCGGGCAGGCGATGGTGGAGTTCCCCGGCGGCCTGCTGCTGATCGTGCCCGCGGGCGCGGGCGCCCATCTTGCCGTGATCGCCGCGGAGGACGCCGACGTCGGCCTGGTCGGCCACAACATGAACGAGCTGGTCGAGCAGATCGGCACCTACCTCAGCGCGGCGCCGCGGCCTGCGGCCGGCGGTTCCAGATGAGGCAGCGGCCCGTCGACGACGAGGCTCCCGACCGGCTCTACATGGTCACCGGGGGACGCACCCGCGCCGACGAGAGCACCTTCGACTCGGTGTCGCTCATCGTCAGCGAGTGCGAGCCCGCCCCCGGCATGCAGTCGGAGCACGTGAAGATCCTCCGGCTGACGCGGCGGCCCACGGCGGTGGTGGAGCTCTCCGCGCAGCTACGGCTGCCGGTCAGCGTAGTGAAGATCCTCCTGTGCGATCTGCTGGACACGGGCCGGATCACCGTACGCCATCCGTCCGCGCTGCGGTCGGCCGACGGGCCGAGTCCGGAGCTGCTGAAGGAGGTGCTGGTTGCCCTCCAGAACATCTGAGCGCGCACCGCTGCGCGCGACCGCCGCGGACGCGCTGAAGATCGTGATCGTGGGCGGCTTGGGAGTGGGCAAGACGACCATGGTCGGCGCGGTGAGCGAGATCCGCCCGCTCAGCACCGAGGAGGTCATGACCGAGGCGGGCGTCGGCATCGACGACATCCGCCGGGTGCGTGGCAAGGCCACCACCACGGTGGCCTTCGACTTCGGCCGGATCACGCTGACGGAGAGCAAGGTGCTCTACCTGTTCGGGGCGCCCGGCCAGCAGCGCTTCTGGTACGTCTGGGACCAGCTCTTCTCGGGCAGCCTCGGCGCGGTCGTCCTGGTGGACACCCGCAGGCTGCAGGACTCGTGGTATTCCATCGACCGGCTCGAACACCACCGGATGCCCTTCGTCGTGGCTGTCAACCGGTTCACGGACGGGCCGGGCGTGGACGCCGTACGCGATGCCCTGTCGCTGCCGCCCTCGGTGCCGCTCGTCGACTGCGACGCCCGGCTCCGGCACTCCTGCAAGGACGTGCTGGTCACGCTGCTGCGCCACCTCACCACCTGGTACGCCCCCGCCCAGGAGACCATGTCATGACGGAGAAGGCCGCGCTGTCCGGCTATCCCGACCACGCCGGTGCCGTGCCGCTCTACGGTCCGGCCCTCGACGAGGACCCGGACGAGCTCTACCAGCGGCTCCGGCGCGAGCACGGCACCGTGGTGCCGGTGCTGCTCGACGACGGCGTGCCCGCGTGGTTCGTGATCGGCTACCGCGAGCTGCACCACGTCTTCGGCATGCCGCACCTGTTCGGCCGCGACTCCAGGCGCTGGAACGTGTGGGAGCACGTGCCCCCCGCCGGGTCCCTGATGGCGACCTTCCGCTGGCAGCCGACGGTGTTGTTCGCCGAGGGCGCGGAGCGTCAGCGGCGTACGGGCGCGATCGGCGACGCGATCGACGCCGTCGATCGCACGGAGCTGGCCATGCTCGCGGAGCGGGTGTCCGACCGGCTGATCGACGGCTTCGCCGGCGACGGCGAGGCCGACCTGGTCGCCCAGTACGCCAGACGTATCCCGGCCCAGGTCATCGCGCGGCTCATGGGGATGCCCGACGCCGACATGGACGACGTGGTCACGAACGTCAACGTGGTGCTCGACGCCACCAGCGAGACCTACGCCGCCTACACCTGGCTCCGCGACAGGATGAGCACGCTCATGGCGGGCAAGCGTGACGTGCCCGGCGACGACATCGCCTCGCGGCTGATCGCCCACCCGGCGGAGCTCAGCGACGAGGAGGCGGACATGGATCTCGGAGTGATGCTCGTCGTGGCCAACACCCCGACCGCGGGCTGGATCGGCAACACGCTCCGCCTCATGCTGGTCAACGACCGGTTCTCGGTCACCTTGCAGGGGGGCCGCAGCAGCGTCGGGCAGGCGATGAACGAGGTGTTGTGGCGGGACCCGCCCCTGCGCAACGCGCCGGGGCGCTGGGCGACGCAGGACTGCGAGCTGGGCGGGCGCCGCATCCGCAAGGGCGACCTGCTGGTGCTCGGCCTGGCCGCCGCCAACGCCGACCCGCAGGTGCGGCCGGCGGACGAATCCGATCCCGGCGCGAACCGGGCCCACATGTCCTTCGGGCACGGCGAGTACAGCTGCCCCTATCCCGCGCCGGAGCTCGGCGAGGTCATCGCCGAGACCGCAGTCGAGGTGCTCCTCGACCGGCTGCCCGACGTGGACCTCGCGGTCTCGCCGGACGCGCTGCGCTGGCGGCGGTCGTTGTGGATGCGGAACCTGGAGACGCTGCCGGTGCACTTCAGCCCGACCGCTCCCCGGCAGGGCTCCTGGGACGCTGGTTAACTCCGGAAGTGCAACATACCGGGCGAATACCGACTCAATTGGGATATTGACGAAAAATCCTTACATGGTACTCATAGATCGAGTCGGAAAGCTTCAGCACCTCCTCAAGGTTCGTCCGGAGCTCACCCCCTAGGAGGACGCGCATGGCGCGTAACCCATCCACCGACCCGCCCATCGACTTACTCGGCCCCGTCCAAGGAGAAGTCTCCTGGTTCTGCTGCGGCACCGCATGGGGACCGTGCAGCAGCACAGGGAAGGGCGCCTGCGGCACCTGCAACTCGGGAAGCCTGCAGCACGCCTGGCCGAACGCCTCCGACGCCTGCTGGTCGATCACCCGCCCCGACCGCTGCGGCGTCAGCCTCTCCCGCAGGACCTGCGGATTCCGGCACCGCACCACGTCCCTGTGCGGCGGCGCCAGCGTCGTCACCGCGATCGCCGACTGCGGCCCGCAGACCGACCTGTTCTGCGGCGAGCGCAGCTGCTGCGGCTCGACCTGCGCGAACAACCGGCTGATCGACCTCACCCCGGCGGCCTACAGCCGCATCGCCAGCCTCTCCACCGGCCTGCGGCCGTGCGAAATCGCGACCGGATAGGGGGCCGACGATGAGAAGCAGAAGAGACCTGCTCAAGTCCGCCGTGCTCGGCGGCGGCGCCGGCGTGGTCGCCGCCACCGCGCTGGGCTCGCTCGGCCCCGAGGCCGCCTTCGCCACCTCCGGCACCACGTCCGGCCCCGACCTCGAACCCGGCACCCCCGACCCCGACTTCGCCGAGGGCCGCATCCGCTCGATCAAGGACAACACGCTCTTCGTCCTGGGCTCGAACATGGTGTTCCACCGCATCAGGGTCGTCGACGGCACGAGCCTGTGGAAGCTGGGCCCCGTCCCGTTCGACCAGGCCAAGCCCGGTGACGGCCTCTACGCCCGCGGCGTGCGCATGCCGGACGGCCTGCTCGCCGCCGAATCGGTGTGGCTCAACATCGTCAACATCAAGGGCCACATCACGAACATCAAGGACCAGACCCTCCACCTCGACCACAACGGGCAAGAGGTGCTCTGCCACGTCGTGGCCGGGAAGTCGGTCGCGATCCGGTCCGACGCGCCGCCGTCCGCGGACCTGTCGATGCTGAAAGTGAGCCAGCACGTGCAGATCCTGGGTGCCTGGCGGCCGGACACGAACGAAGTCGACATCGCCACCGTCTTCTCCCCGCACTAGGAGCGTCCACATGCACGGGATCGCCGCGTCGCAGCCGTACGTGATCGCCCTCTTCCTGGTCTGGGCGGGCCTGATGAAACTGCTCAGCCGGCGGATGCGGGCGGGGGCCGGGCACACCGCCCTGGCCCGGCTGGTCGGCCCGGCGCGCGCGGTCCCCGCGTTCCGGCTCGTGGCGCTCGCGGAACTCGCGGTGGCCGCCGCGCTCCTGCTCCCACCCCTCCTTCCGCTGGAGGCCGCGGCCGCCGCGGCGCTCTGCGCCGGCTTCCTCGCGTACCTGGCCTACGCGCACGTCGCCGCGCCCACGGCATCGTGCGGGTGCCTCGGCGCCCACTCCCGCCCCGTGGACCTGCGGGCCTTCGCCCGCGCGGCGTTCCTGCTCGTCGCGAGCCTCCTCGCGATCCCCGCCGACCCCGGTCCGCCGCTCACAACGCTTGCCCTCGCGGAGACCGCCGTCCTGCTGGCCCTCTCGGCGGAGCTGGACCGCCATTGGCTCATCCCCTTGCGGTGCCTCCTGGTACGGCTGCGCCGCCCCCTCGCCGTTCCCCCACCGGCGGAGGTCCCGCTGGCCACCTCGCTGCACCTGCTCTACCGCAGCCCCGCGTACTGCTCGGCGTCCGCGCAGCTCACCACGGACGTCCAGGACACCTGGGACGAGGACGGCCTGCGCTTCGTCGTCTACGGGGCACGCGAGCGGACGGCGGTCTTCGCCGTCCCCCTCACCGGCGACGACCCCTCGGCCGTCCGGGTCAGCCTGGTCCGCGAGCCGACCGGGGTCTGACAGACTTCCGCCCGTGGCTGCCGTCCGCAACATTTCCGGGGCTGGTGGTACAGAAGTGATGAATTCCCCCACAATGGGGTGATGGGATTTCCTCCGCAGCCCCCGCAACCACAACCCGGCCACGGTCCCCCGCCCGGTCAAGGCGGCTACGGACCTCCCCCGAGCCAGGGCGGCTACGGACCTCCTCAGGGTCAGGGCGGCTACAACCGCGAAGGCGGTTACGACCCGTCGACGGTCCCGGTCTCGCCGTACGGCCCGCCCGGCTACTCCGGCCCGATCCCGTACGGCTCCCCGCCTGACCAACCCAACAAGGCGCTGGTCATCAGCGTGGTCGCCGCCTTCGCGGTGGTCCTCCTGGCCGGCGGCGGATACAGCGTGTACGCCTACACGAGCGCCCCGGACCCGATCCCCACCGTCGCCCTGCCTGTCTCTG
>NZ_SMKP01000185.1:0-21886 GCF_004349015.1 Nonomuraea diastatica | reverse complement strand
CTCAGCGGGTGGGCTGCTTGGCCGCGCCGGCTCGGGGTTCGTTCTCCGGAGCCCGTTTGTACGCCCGTCCCGCGGCCTCGATGTGCGCCTTGGCCGCCCTCCCGGCCGCCGCCGGATCCCCGGCGCGGATCCCGGCGACGATGGCCCGGTGTTGTTCGGTGATCGCGCCGGCCCAGTGAGGGTCGTCGAGGTTGGCCACGGTCGTGACCGCGATGCGGTCCCACACCCGGTGCAGGGTGTCCTCGAGGAACGGGTTGCCGGCCGCCGCCCCGATGGCGCGGTGCAGGGCCAGGTTGGCCTGGGCGGAGGCGTGGGCGTCATGGGTCTGCACCGCCGCCTCGACCGCGTCGACGGCCTGGTCGAGCGCGTCGATGTCGGCGGGGGCCAGTTGTCCCCGCGCCTGCCGGGTGGCGGCCAGTTCGGCGGCCAGTGCTTCGAGCGTGGCGCGCAGGACGAACAGGTGCTCCGCCTCGGCGGCGGTCAGTGCCGCGACGGCTACGCCGCGGGCGGCCGGGACGACCAGCCCTTCGGCGAGTAACCTGCCGATGGCCTCGCGTACGGGAGTGCGGCTGACGCCCAGGTCGGCGGCCACGGTCGCCTCCGTCAGCCGCTGGCCGGGAGCGTATCGCCCCTCCGCGAACCGGTGGCGCAGTGCCACGTAGACCGCATGGGCGCTGCCCGGCTGGGAATCGGAAGAGACCGCCATGCGGCGAGTATACATTGCATGCAATCCGTCATCGAACACTCTTGACATGCATTGCATGCAATGAATACGTTGCCTCCCATGTGGGCTGGGAGCCGGGAGGACGACCATGCTGGACACGTCGCAGCTGCTTGTTCTCGCCGGTGCGGGCTTCCTGGCCGGCGCCGTGAACGGTGTCGCGGGCGGCGGTTCGCTGATCTCGTTCCCGGCGCTCATGGCGATGGGATATTCGCCCATCGCCGCCAACTTCACGAGCGCGCTGGCCACCCTGCCCGGCTACGTGGGCGGGCTGGCCGGCTACCGCGACGAGTTGCCCGCCGTGCGCCCGCGGGTGCCGCGGCTCGCCGTGGTCAGCGCCTGCGGCGCCGCATGCGGGGCGGCGATCCTGCCGGCCGCGCCTCCGGATCAGTTCGAGTCGGTCGTCCCGTTCCTCGTCCTCGTCTCCGTCGTCGCCCTGGCCCTGCAGGAGAGCCTGGCACGGCGCATCGGCAGGGACACGGCAGCGGGCGGCGGTCACGCGCTGCTGGCCGGCCACTTCGTGGTCGCGATGTACGGCGGCTACTTCGCCGCCGGGCTCGGTGTCATGATGCTCGCCGTCCTGGGCACCTTCCTGGCGGACGACCTGCACAGGCTCAACGCGCTCAAGAGCGCGCTGTCCCTGGTCGTCGGCCTGATCTCCGCCCTGTGCTTCGCCGCGTTCGGCCCCGTGGAGTGGATCCCGGTCGCCGTCATGTCGCTCACCGGGCTGGCCGGCGGCCGGAGCGGAGTGGTGCTCGCCCGGCGCGTGCCACCCGGCTCCTTACGGTGGCTCATCGTCGGCTTCGGTCTCATCCTGTCCGTCGCGCTCTTCGTGAGGTGACCATGCGCGAACGACCCGACCTTCTCATCACCGGCACACACCTGATCTCCATGGATCCCGCCGTCGGTGACGTCGCGGGCGCCGACGTCCTGGTGCGTGACGGGCGGATCGCCGAGATCGTCCCGCACGCCGGCGCGCGCGACGTCACCGACGCGGAAGTGATCGACGGCACGGGCACGATCATGCTGCCCGGCTTCGTCGACACCCACTGGCACCTGTGGAACTCGCTGCTTCGCGGCACGGTCGGCGACCGTCCCGGCACCGGCTACTTCACCGTCAAGCGGGCTCTCGCACCCCACTTCGAGCTGGGCGACTTCTACTGGGCGGCCCGGTTCGGGCTGGCCGAGGCGGTCAGCGGCGGCATCACGACGGTGCACAACTTCGACCACAACGTCCGCGGCCCTCGGGACGCCGACGCCAACATCCAGGCGCACCTGGACTCCGGCCTGCGCGGGCGCTTCTCGTACGGCCCGCCGGACTCGGCGTCGCCTGAGGCCACCAACGATCTCGACGACCTGCGCGGGCTGCGGGCGCGCTGGACCGACGAGCAGCTCGACGGCAGGCTGGACTTCGGCGTCGCGCTGCGCGGGCCGTACCGGACGCCTCCCGAGGTGTACGAGCGCGAGTGGGCCGAGGCCCGCGCGCTCGGGCTGCCCATCACCATGCACTGCGACCGGTGCCTGCGCGAGGAGGGTTGCCGCGCCTGCGGCCTCGTACGGCTGGAGGAGCGGGGCCTGCTGGGCGAGGACGTGCAGGTCGTCCACGCCGTGCATGCCGACGGGCGAGACATCCAGGCGCTGGCCCGCACCGGCACCAGGGTGTCGCTGAGCCCGATGACCGAGCTGCGCACCATGGGCTTCCCGCTGCTCACGGAGCTGCTGGAGGCCGGCGTGCCGGTGTCGCTCTCCCTCGACACGCTCGCCATGCCGACCAGCGCCGACATCCTCGGCCACCTGCGCATGAACGTCTCAGTGGATGCGGCGCGTACGGGGTCCGGCACGGTCACCCCGCGCCGGCTGCTCCAGCTGGCCACCATCGACGGGGCCAGGGATCTCGGCCTCCACGACACCATCGGTTCCGTCACTCCCGGCAAGCGCGCCGACCTCGTGATCCTGCGGGCGTCCGACATCAACCTGGTCCCCTCGGGCGACCCGGTCGAGGCGCTCGTCTACACCGGCCAGGTCGACAACATCGACACCGTCATCGCCGACGGCCGCGTACTCAAGCGGCAGGGCGGGCTCGTGCTGGACGACGGCCAGCCGGACCCCGTCGCCATGGCAGCGGTCCGCCGAGACGCCCTGCTCGCCAGGGCCGCGGCGGCAGGCGACTGGCCTGCGCCGTCAACCACCGCAGGCGAAAGGAGTCTGCAATGACCGCCCCCCACCCCACCTCGTCGGCCGCTCGGGGCGCCCTCGCGCCCAAAGTCGCCGTCGCCATGTTCGGCCTGCTGCTGCTGGCCTACACCGTCAACGCGATGGACCGGATGGTCTTCCCCATCCTGCTCGTCGAGGTCCGCGCCGAGTACGGCTTCAGCCTGGAGGCGGCGGGCCTGCAGGCCACCGTGTTCGCCATCGGCATGGGCCTGGCCGGACTGCCCGCCGGATACCTCCAGCGCGTGCTCGGGCGCAAGCGCACGATCGTTGTCGGCACGCTGGTGTTCTCGCTCGCGACCGCGCTCACCGTGGTCTCGATCGGGTTCTTCGACATGCTGGTGTGGCGCGTGTTGTCCGGCGTCGGCGAGGCACTCCAGCTCGCGATGATCATCGCGGTCGCGTCGAGCGCCTTCCCGGCGCGCCGCGGCGTGGCGATCGGCAGCGTCAACATGGCCTTCGCGGCCGGCTCGATCATCGGCCCCTCGCTCGGCAGCGTCCTGTTGGAGGGGTACGGCACGTGGCGGGCCCCGATGATCGCCTACGCCCTCATCGGGGTCGCGCTGGCGCTGGCCATCGTGTTCCTGGTCTCGCCGCGGCTGACCGAGATCGACCCGGCCGAGACCACGTCCAGGCACGTCGGCGGCGCGCGCCGGCTCGTGTCGCGCAACCCGCTCGTGCTGGCCGTCATCACGGCCCTGTTCGGGCTGGCCGACTTCGCCTTCATCGGCCTGTACGCCAGCTACCTGCGCGACCAGCTTGGCTACAGCCCCGGCGGAGCCGGGTTCGTCATAGGCCTGTCCGGCCTGGCGGCCTTCGCCTCCCCGGCCGGCGGCTATCTCGCCGACCGGTTCAGCCCCAGGATCGTGCTGACGGTGCTCAACCTCGGCGTGGCCGCCAGCGGCTGCGCCCTCTTCCTCGGGTCCGCCTCCACCCCCTGGCAGGCGACCTTCTCGTTCCTGTTCGGGTTGTTCGCCAGCGCCGGCATGTACGTCGCCGCGGCCAGCTACCTCGTCAAGTCGGCCGGCAGCGAGATCGTCAGCCGGGCCGCCGGGCTCTTCGTCACCTGCATCTACGTGGCGGCCGGCGTCGCGGGCCTGCTCTTCAGCACCCTGGTCGAGGCCGCCGGCTGGGTCGGCGCGGGCATGGTGCAGATCGTCGGCTTCTCGGTGCTGGGTGCCGCGCTGGCGCTCGTGCTGCGCCCCGACCTGTTCAGCAAGACCACCACTCCTGAGGTTCACTGATGCTCTGGCAACCCACCCGGGTCACGCTGCCCGTGAGCGGCGGCCCCGACCGTTTCCCCGCACGCCGCGTCTACTGCGTCGGCCGCAACTACCTCGACCACATCAGGGAGATGAAGGAGGGCGACGAGCGCGACGACCCCTTCTTCTTCCAGAAGCCGGCCGACGCGGTCGTCGCCGACGGCGGCGAGGTGCCCTACCCGCCGCAGACCGAGGACCTGCACTACGAGGGCGAACTGGTCGTCGCCATCGGCGCCGAGGGCGCGGACGTCGGCGTGCGGGACGCGTACGGGCTCGTCTTCGGCCATGCCGCCGGCATCGACCTGACCCGGCGCGACCGCCAGCGGGACTGCCGCGAGCGGGCCCACCCGTGGGAGGCCGGCAAGTCCTTCGATCACTCGGCGCCCTGCGGCCCGATCCTGCCCGGCTCGGCACCCCTGTCCGGAACGCTGCTGCTGACCGTCAACGGCGAGCGGTGCCAGCACACCGGGCTGGAGCTGATGATCTGGAACGTCCCCGAGATCATCAGCCACCTGTCGCGTTCGTTCCGGCTGATGCCGGGCGACCTGATCTACACCGGCACCCCGGCGGGCGTCGGCCCCGTGCTGCCCGGCGACCGCGTGCGCGTCGAGATCAGCGGCCTGCCCTCCCTGACCGTCACCATCGTCGAAGGAGACACCCGTGCGTCCCAGCGAACGGCTTGAGTACGACCCCATCGAGGGCCGCCCCGCGCTCCGCCTGCCCGCCGGCGAGCGCATGGCGGTCTGGGTCATCGTCAACGTGGAGACCTGGTCCGACACCGACCCGATGCCGAGGACGGTGCTCACCCCGCCGGCCGGCGGCATCCCCGCCCCCGACGTGCCCAACTGGGCGTGGCACGAGTACGGCAACCGCGTCGGCGTGTGGCGCATGATCGAGGCCATGGACCGGCAGGAGGTGACCGGCACGCTGGCGATCAACGGCCAGGCCGTCATCCACTACCCGCAGATCGCGAAGGCCGCCCAGGACCGCGGGTGGGAGTTCGTCGGCCACGGCTTCACCCAGAAGAACATGCAGAAGGTCGAGGACGAGCGGGCCGACATCCAGGCCACCACCAAGGCGATCGAGACGGCGACGGGCCGCCGCCCGCGCGGCTGGCTCGGCCCCGGGCTGACCGAGACCTGGGAGACGCCCGACATCCTGGTCGAGGAGGGCTACGAGTACGTCTGCGACTGGGTGCTCGACGACCAGCCCGTTGAGCTGGCCACCCGGACGTCGCCCATCGTGAACATCCCCTACACCCAGGAGTGCAACGACGTCGCGATGATGCTGATCCAGCACCATCCGGCCCGCGAGTACTTCCAGCGCGCCGTCGACCAGTTCGACCAGCTTTACAAGGACTCCGCGGACCCGGCCAGGGTGATGGCGCTGGTCGTGCACCCGTACATCATGGGCGTCCCGCACCGGCTGCGGTATTTCGAGCAGGCCCTGCAGCACATCAGGGCCCACAGGGACGTCGCGTTCATGACCGGCGAGCAGATCCTCGACTGGTACCGGGACGCACGCCGTCCCTGACGAGCGCCCAGAGAAAGCGCCCGGAAAGGGGCCCCGGTCCTTGCGGTGATGGCGGCCGCCGCGGGCGGGTCAGCGGGAGGGTTCCCAGCCGCGCCGGGTGGCCGGTCGCGCCTCGTCCCTGCTGCGGTAGACGATGTACGGGCGGGTGAGGTAGCCCACGGGAGCGGTCAGCATGTGCACCAGCCGGGTGAACGGCCAGATCGTGAACAACACCAGCGCGCTGAGCGCGTGCAGCTGGAACAGCAGGGGAGCGCCGGCCATCAGCGCCGCTTCCGGCCGGAAGAAGAAGATCGACCGGAACCACGGCGAGACGGTGTTGCGGTAGTCGTAGCCGCCGCCGGCGAGGTTGGCCACGACCGTCGCGGCCAGGCCGAGGGCGATCGTGAGGGCCAGCACGGCGTACATCAGTTTGTCGTTGCGGGTGGTGGCCATGAAGACCGGGCCCACGGTGCGCCGCCGGTAGATCAGGATCGCCATGCCGCCCACCGTCGCCACGCCCGCGATCGTGCCGAGGACGACGGCGAGCAGGTGGTAGAACCCTTCGCTGACGCCGACGGCCTCGGTCCAGCTCTTGGGGATGACGAGCCCGCCGACGTGGCCCAGCGCCACGACGAGGATGCCGAAGTGGAACAGCGGGCTGCCGACGCGCAGCAGCCGCGACTCGTACATCTGCGACGAGCGGGTGGTCCAGCCGAACTTGTCGTAGCGGTACCGCCACACGTGACCGAGCACGAACACGGTGAGCGCCACGTACGGCGCCACCACCCAGAGCAACGTGCTCATCGGCCCGCCTCCGTCATCGCGTAGGGTTCCAGGCCGACGGCCTCCGCGGGCGGCCCTTCTGCGGCCAGCCGCAGCGCGGCCTGCTTCTCGCGCGCGCTGCTCGGGCGGAGCGTGGCCAGCACGGCGGTGACCACGTCCGCGTACGGCGAGCGCTCCTCCTCCAGCGCCGCGCGCAGCACCTCAAGGCCCGGCCGGTGCTCCAGCATCAGCCGCCGGGCCGGGCCGACCGCGCCGCGCGCCGACAGCTCGCACACCACGGCGAGATGGTCGGGCAGCTCGCCGTCGGCCGGCTCGAAGCCCGCCGTGCTGAGCGCGTGCTTGAACCGCAGCAGCGCCGCCCCGCGCTTACGGGTGTCGCCGTAGGCGTAGTAGGTGAGGTATGGGCAGCAGCGCCGCTTGAGGTCGAACGTGGCCACGTATCGGGCGGCCAGCTCCGCCGGGGCGGTGGCGGCCACGTGGCCGAGGAAGGCCGACAGCCGCTCGCGCACCTCGCCGGCGGGCAGGCCGTCCACCGCCCCGGCCAGCACGCCGAGACCGTCGTAGAGGCGCCCGTCGGGATAGCCGAGCAGCACCGAGGCCACCATGTGGGCGCTGCGCAGGTCGCCCTCGTTCACGTCTTCCTCCTCGGGAACAATCCGTCGGGCGTGCCCTTGCCGTCCCAGTTGAGCAGGTTGACCCGGCCGCGCAGCTCGTCGGCGTCGTCCAGCTCCTCGCCCGACTGCCGCTCGCGGAGGGCGTGGAAGTTCTCCACCGCGATCGGCGACGGCCGCCCCGACGCCTCGCCGAACGGGCCCGCCATACCGGGGCCGCCCTCATAGTCGAGGCTGCAGCCGGTGTCCGGCTCCTCCAGCCAGGCGCCCTGCTCGGCGTGCGCCGCCGGGATGACGTACCGCTCGTCGTAGGGGGCGAGGGCCAGCAGCCGGTGCATGTCCTCGATGCGCGCGCCGTCCATGCCGACCGCCGTGGCGATCGTCTCGTCGGGCTCCTGGCCCAGGTTGAGCCGGCGCATGTACGAGCGCATCGCGGCCAGCCGGCGCAGCACCGCCCGCACCGGCTCGGGATCGCCCGCGGTGAACAACTCGGCCAGGTAACCCAGCGGGATGCGCAGCGCCTCGATGGCGCCGAACAGGTTGCCCGCGTCCTCGCCGTCGTGCCCGGTCCCGGAGAGCACGTCCACGACGGGCGACAGCGGCGGGATGTACCAGACCATCGGCATCGTCCGGTATTCGGGATGCAGCGGCAACGCCACCCCGAAGTCGAAGATCAGCCGGTGGACCGGGGACCGGCGGGCGGCCTGCAGCCAGTCATCGGGGATGCCCGACCTGCGGGCCTCCTCGATCACCTCAGGGTCGCGGGGGTCGAGCAGGACACCCTTCTGCGCTTCGTACAGGTCCTTCTCGTCCGGCGTGGCCGCCGCCGCTGCCACGCGGTCGACGTCGTACAGGACGAGCCCGATGTAGCGCAGCCGTCCCACGCACGTCTCCGAGCAGACCGTGGGGATGCCCACCTCGACGCGCGGGAAGCAGAACGTGCACTTCTCGGCCTTGCCGGTGCGGTGGTTGAAGTACACCTTCTTGTACGGGCAGCCCGTCACGCACATCCGCCAGCCCCGGCAGCGGTCCTGGTCGACCAGCACGATCCCGTCCTCGGAGCGCTTGTACAACGCCCCCGACGGGCAGGACGCCACGCACGACGGGTTGAGGCAGTGCTCGCAGATGCGCGGCAGGTAGAACATGAACGCCCGCTCGAACTCCAGCTTCACCTGGTCCGACACCTTGCGCAGCACCGGGTCGCCGGGCGCCAGCTCGGGCCCGCCGGCCAGGTCGTCGTCCCAGTTCGCGCTCCAGCTGATCTTGGTGGGCCGGCCGGTGATGAGCGAGCGGGGCCGCGCCACCGGGGTGTCGGTTTGCATCGGCGCGGAGAACAGCTGGTCGTAGTCGTAGGTCCAGGGCTCGTAGTAGTCCTGGATCGACGGCATCAGCGGGTTGGCGAAGATCGAGAAGAGCTTCTTGAGCCGTCCGCCCGCCCTGAGGCGCAGCCGGCCGCGCCGGTTGAGCTCCCAGCCGCCCTTCCACCGGTCCTGGTCCTGGTAGGCGCGGGGATAGCCCTGGCCGGGGCGGGTCTCGACGTTGTTGAACCAGACGTACTCGGTGCCCGCGCGGTTCGTCCACGCCTGCTTGCAGGTGACCGAGCAGGTGTGGCAGCCGATGCACTTGTCCAGGTTCATCACCATGGCCAGCTGCGCCATCACGCGTGTCAATAGTTCACCTCCTGGCTACGGCGGCGGATCATGGTGACCTCGTCGCGCTGGTTGCCGGTCGGCCCCAGGTAGTTGAAGGCGAAGCTCAGCTGCGCGTAGCCGCCGATCAGGTGGGTGGGTTTGACGAGGAGCCGGGTGAGGGAGTTGTGGATGCCGCCGCGCCGGCCGGACGTCTCGCTCTTGGGCACGTCCACCACGCGCTCCTGGGCGTGGTACATGTACACCGTCCCCGCCGGCATCCGGTGCGAGACGATCGCGCGGGCCACGACGACGCCGTTGCGGTTGACCGCCTCCACCCAGTCGTTGTCGGCGATGCCCGCCCTCGCCGCGTCGGCCGGGCTCATCCAGATGGTCGGGCCGCCTCGCGACAGCGTCAGCATGAGCAGGTTGTCCTGGTATTCGGAGTGGATGGACCACTTGGAGTGCGGCGTGAGGTAGCGCACGGTGATGCCGTTCTCGCCGGTCTCTCCCACGCCGGGCTCGCCGAACATCGCGGTCATGTCGAGCGGCGGCCGGTAGGCCGGCAGCGCCTCACCGGCCTCGTGGATCCAGTCGTGGTCGAGGTAGAAGTGCTGGCGGCCGGTGAGCGTGTGCCAGGGTTTGCGGTGCTCGACGTTGATGGTGAAGGCCGAGTACCGGCGGCCGCCGGTCTCGATGCCCGACCACTCCGGCGACGTCGTCACCGCCACCGGCCTGGCCTGCGTGTCGGCGAACGTGATCTGCTTGTGCTCGTCGGCCAGGCCGTCGAAGGCCGTGCCCGTGCGGCGGGCCAGCGTGGCGAACCCCTGCGCGGCCAGGCGCCCGTTCGTGGTGCCCGACAACGCCAGGATCGCCTCGCACAGGTCCACGTCGCGGGCCAGCGACGGCCGCCCGGCCGCCACGCCGTCGCGTACGGCGCCGTTCCCGCGGCGCAGCCGCTCCACCTCCTCGGCCACCTGGAACGTCACCCCTTTGGTGGTGGCGCCGAGGGTGTCCAGCAGCGGGCCGAGCGCGGCCATCTTGGCGGAGACCGCGCCGTAGTCGCGCTCCACGATCGTGATCTTCGGAAAGTTCCTGCCCGGCTCAGGGGCGGCCCCGGTGTGCCGCCAGTCGTCCACGCGGCCGTGCGGGGTGGCGTACTCGTCGGGGGTGTCGTGCAGCAGCGGCGCCGCCACCAGGTCGCGGCGCACCCCGAGACGGGTGGCGGCCAGGGCGCTGAACGCCTCGGCGATGGCGTGGAAGGCGGCGAAGTCGGTGCGCGTCTGCCAGGGCGGATCGATGGCCGGGCTGAAGGCGTGCACGAACGGGTGCATGTCGGTCGAGGACAGATCGTGTTTCTCGTACCAGGTGGCGGCAGGGAGCACGATGTCGGAGAACAACGTCGTGGACGTCATCCGGAAGTCCAGCGACAGCAGCAGGTCGAGCTTGCCGCGCGGCGCCTCCGACCGCCAGGTGACGTCCTCGGGCCGCTGCTCCGGTGCGGCCTCGCCGGCCCGCAGCGACGCTTCGGCGCCCAGCAGGTGCCGCAGGAAATACTCATCGCCCTTGGCCGACGAGCCCAGCAGATTGGCCCGCCACACGGTCAGCACCCGTGGCCAGTTCGCCGGCGCGTCCGGATCCTCGCAGGCGAGGCCCAGCTCGCCGGAGGCGGCCCGGCCCGCGATGTACGCGCCCGGCTCCTGCCCCGACGCCGCCGCCTCGTCGGCCAGGTCGAGCGGGTTGCGGTCGAACGTCGGGTACGACGGCATCCACCCCATGCGGGCCGAGGCCGACATCAGGTCGGCGGTGGACCTCCCGGCGAACGTGCCCCGGCCCAGCGGCGACGCGACGGTGTCGGCGCTGTAGGTGTCGTAGCGCCACTGGTCGGTGTGCAGATACCAGTAGGCCGTGCCGATCATGTGCCGGGGCGGGCGCGACCAGTCCAGAGCCGACGCGAGATGCGCCCACCCGGTGATCGGCCGGGCCTTCTCCTGGCCGACGTAGTGGGCCCAGCCGCCGCCGTTGACGCCCTGGCAGCCGGTCAGCGTGGTCAGCGCCAGGAAGGAGCGGTAGATCTGGTCGGCGTGGAACCAGTGGTTCGCCCCCGCCCCCATGATGATCATTGACCGGCCGCGCGACTCCTCCGCGTTGGCGGCGAACTCGCGGGCGATCCGCGCCGCCTTGGCCGCCGGCACGCCGGTGATGCCCTCCTGCCAGGCCGGCGTGTACGGCTGCGCCGCGTCGTCGTACCCTCGCGGCCACGCGCCGGGCAGGTCGCGCGGCACCCCGTACTGCGCCATGAGCAGGTCGAACACGGTGGTGACCAGGTGACCGCCCACCTCCATGACCGGCACGCCCCGGTGCAGCACGCCGGCGGGCAGGTCGAAGCGGGGCAGGGCCACCTTCACCGCCTGCCCGCCGAGCAGCGTGAGCGCCGGGTCGACCGCGCCGAGGTCGAGGTTCCACCGGCCCTCGCCGTCCGGGCGGTGGCGGAAACCGAGCGAGCCGTTGGGCACCACCGGCTCGCCCGTGCGCGCGTCGAGGAGCACCGTCTTGAACGCGTCGCCCGCGCCCTCGCGCAGGTCGGCGTCGGTGAGGAACTTGTCGGGCACGTACCCGCCGTTGTCGTGTTCGCGCAGCCGCACCAGGAACGGCAGGTCGGTGAAACGTTTGGCGTAGCCGGTGAAGGAAGGGGTGTCGCGGTCGGCGAAGAACTCCTTGAGGATCACGTGGCCCATCGCCATGGCCAGCGCCCCGTCGGTGCCGGGATGAGGGGCCAGCCACTCGTCGCCGAACTTGGCGGCGTCGCTGAAGTCGGGGCTCACGACGACGACCTTCTGGCCCCGGTAACGCGCCTCGGTCATGTAGTGGGCGTCGGGGGTGCGGGTGACGGGCACGTTGGAGCCCCACACCAGCAGGTAGGAGGCGTCCCACCAGTCGGCCGACTCGGGCACGTCGGTCTGGTCGCCGAACATCTGGGGCGAGGCCACCGGCAGGTCGGCGTACCAGTCGTAGAACGACAACATCGCGCCGCCGATCAGCGAGACGAACCGGGCGCCGGCCGCGTGCGAGGCCATCGACATGGCGGGGATGGGGGAGAAGCCCGCCACGCGGTCGGGGCCGTACTCCTTGATCGTGTGCACGTGGGCCGCGGCGACGATCTCGACGGCCTCGTCCCAGCCGATCCTGACCAGCCCGCCCTTCCCCCGCGCGGACTGGTACCGCTCCCGCCTGGCCGGATCCGTGGTGATCTCCGCCCACGCCTCGACCGGGTCGCCGAGCCTGGCCCTCGCCTCGCGGTACATCTCCACCAGGACGCCGCGCGCGTAGGGGTAGCGCACCCGGGTGGGCGAGTACGTGTACCAGGAGAAGGCCGCGCCGCGCGGGCAGCCACGCGGCTCGTACTCGGGCCGGTCGCCGCCGACGCTCGGGTAGTCGGTCTCCTGCGCCTCCCAGGTGATGATCCCGTCCTTGACGTAGACCTTCCACGAGCACGAGCCCGTGCAGTTCACGCCGTGGGTCGAGCGCACCACCTTGTCGTGGCTCCAGCGGTCGCGGTAGAACGCGTCAGCCTGGCGCCCGCCCACCTGGTGGAGGGTGCGCAGATCCGGCGAGACCGTCCCGGACCGGAGATGCCGCCCCAGCTTCAGCAACGCGTCGCTGACAGGCCCGTCCATCGCCGTCATCGGAAACCTCCGAGGAGACCCGGTCCTTCAGCTTCAGGCGTGGGAGGAATCGGAGCCCCGCAAGGGGTGGCCCGGCGTCGCCGGGACAGCCCAGGACGCGCAGTGTCCATAACGGGGCACGGAATGGGAAAGAGCGTGCGAGTCTTAGCTGATCGCACGGTATGATGTGAGGCATGGCGCAGATCGTGAAGCGGGCCTACAAGTACCGCTTCCACCCGACCCCCGAGCAGGCCGACGAGCTTGCCCGGACGTTCGGCTGCGTCCGCCTCGTCTACAACAAAGCCCTGGAAGAACGCACCCGCGCCTACACGCTCGAAGGGCGTCGCGTCTCCTACGTGGAGTCGTCGGCCAAGCTGACCGAGTGGAAGCGCGGCGGCGACTACGACTTCCTGTCCGAGGTGTCGTCGGTGCCGTTGCAGCAGACGCTTCGCCACCTTCAGGCGGCGTTCGCGAATTTCTTCGCCAAACGGGCCCGGTATCCGACCTTCAAGAACAAGAAGAAGGCGCGGGCGTCGGCTGAGTACACGCGGTCGGCGTTCCGGTGGCGCGACGGGCAGCTGACGCTGGCGAAGATGGACGCGCCGCTGAACATCGTGTGGTCGCGCCCGCCTCCCGAGGGTGCGCAGCCGTCCACGGTCACCGTGTCGAAGGACGCGGCTGGGCGCTGGTTCGTGTCCCTGCTGGTCGAAGAGAAGGTCAGCCCGCTGCCGACCGCAGGGCGGAATGTGGGCGTGGACGCGGGCATCACCGCGCTGGCCACGCTCTCCACCGGGGAGAAGATCGTCAACCCGCGTCACGAGCGGCGGGACCGGCGCATGCTGGCCAAGGCGCAGCGGGCGCTCGCCCGCAAGGCCAAGGGCAGCAGCAACCGGGCCAAGGCCCGCCTGAAGGTGGCCCGCGTCCACGCCCGGATCACCGACCGCAGAAGGGATCACCTGCACAAGGTCACGACACGGCTTGTTCGCGAGAACCAAGTGATCGCCGTGGAAGACCTGACCGTCCGCAACATGGTCAAGAACGGGCGGCTGGCGCACGCTGTCTCCGACGCGAGCTGGCGAGAACTCCGGAGCATGCTGGAGTACAAGGCCCAGTGGTACGGACGCACCGTGGTAGCGGTTGACCGCTGGTTCCCCTCGTCCAGGCTGTGCTCGGAGTGCGGGGCTTTGCAAGAGAAGATGCCGCTGAACGTCCGCGAGTGGACATGCGCCTGCGGAGCCGTCCACGACCGGGACGTGAACGCGGCCAAGAACGTGCTCGCCGCCGGGCTGGCGGAGAGCTGAAACGCCTGTGGAGCTGGTGTAAGACCTCAACGAGAGTCCTCTCGGGCGGGCAACCGGCGATGAAGCAGGAAGACCTACGAGCGACCGTGGGAATCCCCCTCGTTTACGAGGAGGAGGATGTCAAATCACTCGTCTTCATGCCCGTGAGGAAACGTGGGACGGCCGGCGAGGCGGCCTTCCTGGTTAAAACTTCAGCGAAGTCTGTAGGCGAACGTCAGGAGGGGAAACCGACCGAGTGGGTGTCCATGAACTCGCGGATCCCCTCGATGCCCATCTCACGGCCCATGCCGCTGTGGTTGAAGCCGCCGAACGGCGCCCGCTCGTCCAGGCTCCCGGCCCCGTGCGCGTTGACGAACGTGTAGCCGGTCCGCAGCCGCGCCGCCAGGGCAGCGGCCCGGCCGGGATCGTCCGTCCACACCGAGGAGCACAGCCCCGACCAGGTGTCGTTCGCGCGGGCCACGGCGCCGTCCTCGTCGTCGAACGGCAGGATCGGCAGGGTCGGGCCGAACTGCTCCTCCGTCACCACCCGCGTGTCGTCGGCGGGGTCGAGCACCAGCGACGGCCGCAGGAAGGTGCCCCTGGAGAGGTCGGCGTCCTCGGCGGGCGCGCCGAACTCGCGCACCTCGGCCCCCGACGAGCGGGCCTGGCCGAGGAGCTCCTGCACGTACGCCAGCTGCCGCCGGCTGTGCAGGGGGCCCATGGTCACCCGCTCGTCCAGGCCGTGGCCCAGCCGGGTGGCGGCGAGCAGCCCGGCCAGGCCCTCCACCACCTCGTCGTAGCGCGACCGGTGCACGTAAAGGCGCTTGACCGCCATGCAGATCTGCCCGGTCGAGTCGAACGTGCCCGCGAACAGGCGGTGCATCGCGTCAGGGCCGAGGTCGGCGTCGTCCAGCACGATCGCCGGGTCGTTGCCGCCCAGCTCCAGCGCCACCCGGGTCAGCGAGCCGGCGGCCATGGACATGATGCGCTTGCCGCCGGCCGGGCTGCCGGTGAAGCAGACCTTCCTGACCCGGTCGTCCTGGATCAGCGCCGCGCCGATCTGCGCGTCCGCGCCGGTGACGACGTTGAGCACGCCCGGCGGCAGCGCGCGCGCCACCAGCTCCACGGTGCGCACGGTCGCCAGCGGGGTCGTGGGCGGCGGCTTCACCACGACGGTGTTGCCGGCTATCAGCGCCTGCGGCAGCGAGGCGGCCAGGATCGCCAGCGGCCAGTTGAACGGCACGATGATCGTCACCACGCCCAGCGGCACGTAGGAGATCTCCGTGCGGTACGGCGGCGCCGGAAGAACGGTCACCTGCCCGACCTCGCCGGCCAGCCCCGCGGCCAGCTGGAAACGGTGCTCGAAGACGACGGAGTCGATGTGGGACTCCAATCGGATCTTGCCGTTCTCACGGGTGAGGATCTCGGCCGTCGCCGCCCGTGCCGCCTCCAGCGGAGCCAGCGCGGCGATCAGCGCCGCCGCGCGCTCCTCCGGTGTACGGGCCGACCAGGCGGGAAACGCCCGGTGGGCGGCGGCGACCGCCGACGTGGCCTGCTTGGCGTCGGCGGCCGCCGCGTAGCCGACGACCGACGTGCCGTCGGCCGGGTCGATCACCTGCAGCGAGTCGCCCGCGCCGTGGCTCTCGCCGTCGATGTACAGCTCGGTGCGGATCTCGGGTAGCTGGTCCAGCGGCGTCATCGACTGTCACCTCAGCGTCGTCCCAGGCCCCGTATCACCGGACCCGTCGTGTTTGGCGTCATGCTACAGCGGGTTCGCCGAGGGCTCTCGTGGTCATCTGACCCGTTCCATCCGGTGCGATCCGGCCGGGTCGACCGCGACAGACGACGTAGACGGCGACCGCGTGCGCCCGGGCCGTCACGCCCCGCGTCACCCCTTCCGTGGGACGGCCTCGTCGTCGCCGAGCAACCGCCAGGCGGCCTGGGCGCCGAGGCTGGTGTCGATGTGCCGGCGCATGACGGCGGCGGCGCCCGCGGCGTCACCCGCGATCACCAGCTCGACCAGCGCCTCGTGCTCGGCGGCCTTGCGGTCGCGGGCGTTCTGGCCGCGTTCGGCCTCCAGCGCCAGCCGGCGGTAGCGGTCTGCTTTGTCCCACAGGCTGTCGAGCGTCTGGATGAGCAGGTCGTTGTGCGAGGCCGAGTAGAGGGCCCTGTGGAGCCTGCGGTGGGCGACGAGGTGTTCGTACGCGGGGTTGCCGGGCAACGGCTCGAGCCCTTGCGCGGCGGCGCGCATCGCGGCGATGTCGGCCCTGGTGCGGCGCTCCGCGGCGAGCGCGACCGCGAGGGGGTCGAGGGAACGCCGCAGCTCCAGCAGGTCGCGTGCCTCTTCCGCGGCGAGAGGGGCGACGCGGGCGTCGCGGTGGGCGTCCAGCTCGACCAGCCCTTCACTCTTGAGGCGGCGCAGGGCCTCGCGCAGGGGAGTGGTGCTGATGCCGATGTCGCGGGCCAGCTGTGCCTGCGCGATGACGGAGGCGGGCGGCAGCTCACCGGAGAGGATGAGCTCCTTGACCCGCAGGTAGGCGTGGTCGGCCTTGGTGGGGTGGGGCTCGGCCGCTGCTCCGGTCATCGTCGTCCTGTCTCGTCGGTCACGGTTATAACCCGGGCCGACATGCGTCCTCGCCTTCATAGCCCGGCTGTGCCGTGCCAGGCCCCCAGGCAACCCGTCGACACGCGGTGACAAAGAGGCTTGACGTCATAGGTTATAACGAATCGCGGCACGGGCTGTGGACGGCCCCGGCTTCACCGGACGTGCGGATCGCCGGGAGGCGGCGTCCAGGCGCCGGGAGTGAGCAGGCCCGTCTCGTACGCCAGGACGACGAGCTGGGAACGGTCACGGGCGCCGAGCTTGGTCAGCAGCCGGCCCACGTGGGTGCGGGCGGTCGCCGGGCTGATGAACAGCCGCTCGCCGATCTCGGCATTGCTCCGGCCCGCGCCGACCTCCGCCAGCACCTCCCGTTCGCGTTCCGTCAGGCGGTCGAGCCGCTCCGGCGACGACGGGCGCGGACCCGCCGCGGCGGCCCGCATGACGCGCCGGGTGACGGCGGGCGACAGCAGCGCGTCGCCACTCGCCACGATCCGCACCGCCTCCCGCATCCGCTCGGGGCTGGTGTCCTTGAGCAGGAACCCCGCGGCCCCGGCCCGGATCGCCTCCTGGATGTTCTCGTCGGTGTCGAAGGTGGTGAGCACGATCACGTGGACGTCGCGGAGCGCCGGGTCGGCCATGATCCGCCGGGTGGCGTCCAGCCCGTCAGGGCCGGGCATGCGGACGTCCATGAGCACCACGTCAGGGCGGAGCCTGGCCACCAGCTCGACACCCGCGTCGGCGCCGCTCGCGTCACCGGCCACGGCGATGTCGTCGGCGCGTTCGAGCAGCAGCCGCAGCCCCTCTCTGACCAGGTGCTGGTCATCGACGATCACGACCCGGGTCATGCGTGCTCCTCCAGCGGGACACTCGCCTCCACCACGAATCCTCCCTCAGCGGGCGACGACGTCCGCAGGTCGCCGCCGAGCAGCGCCAGCCGCTCACGCATCCCGGTCAGGCCCCACCCCGGCCGTCCCGCGGCGCCGCCGGCCCCGCGGCCGTCGTCGCTCACGCGCAACAGCAAGGCGTCCGTGCCGTAGTCCAGGTCGATGCGGACCGTACGGGCGCCCGCGTGCCGCAGGACGTTGCTCAGCGACTCCTGCAGCACCCGGTACGCCGTCGCGTCCGAGATCGCGGGCAGCCGCTCGTGCCGGCCCGAGGTCCGCACGTCGACGCCGAGCCCCGCCGCGGTGGCCGTCGCCACGAGCGCGTCCAGCAGCTCCAGCCCCGGTGCCGGGCCGTCGTCGGGATCGCCCGCGCGCAACGCTCCCAGGGTCAGCCGTAGCTCGCGGCCCACGTCGCTGCACGCCGACCGGGCCGCGGCCAGCGAACGCTCGGCCACGTCGGGGGCGTCGCGCAGCGACTCGCGTGCCACGTCCGTGTGCAGCGAGATCACCGACACCGTGTGCGCCATCAGATCGTGCAGATCCCTGGCGATGCGCAGGCGCTCCTGCTCCACCCGCCGCGCCGCCTCCCGCTCGCGTTCCAGGCGGGCGGCGTGCTCCTGCCGGGCCAGCTCCGCGCGCCAGGCACGCCGGGCCCGCACGCCGTCGCCCAGCGCGATCGCGGCGGCCATGAGGCCCGCGGAGGTGGTGGTCTCGAAACCGAGGAGGTAGGCCAGGTCGTCGCCCTCCAGGATGCGCTGCGCGGTCGAGACGACGAGCAGGGCGACGGCCGTGCCGATGGACCAGCGCGGCCTGCCCTGCTCCGCCGCGGAGTACAGGGCCGCGGCCAGCGGCGCGGCCAGCCCGATCGGCGGGTAGGACAGCCTGTAGTAGACGATCAGGGCCGCGGCCGTGAGCAGGAGCGTCGCCACCGGCCAGCGCCGGCGGGCGAACATCAGGACGGCGAACGACGCGCCGAACGTGTAGGCGGCCAGGCCCGGCCCGGCCGATGCGCTGCCGACGTCGGCCGTGATGGCGGTGCCGACCACGACGAGCACCAGCATGGCCAGACCGAGGTCGACCGCCGACTCGCGGCGGGCTGGTGATTCGCCCCGCACGCTTCCTCCGTCATCGTCGTGGGCGGGGCCGGAAGCCCGGCACGATCCTGCTGATCAGCCAGGCCGCCGCGCCGACGGCCGCGCCGACCGCGAGCCCGGTCACCAGGCTGCTGCCCAGCGAGAAGGCCCGGAGCACCAGCCCTTCCACAGCGGGGGAGAGCGCGCCGGCGAGGTTGCCGCCCAGGTGGGGAGGGTCGTCGCCGAAGGCTCGTGCCCAAAATAGCTGATGGGTCACCGCCAGCAGGACACCGTAGGCGGCCCCTACGGTGAGCAGCGTCACGAACGGGTTGGGCACCCGCTTCCAGAGCACCACGGCCGCCCAGACGGCGATGGGGACGAACACCAGCAACGCGTTACCCACCGGGCCGACGAGCCGCAGATCGTGGGCGACCACGCGGGGCACGCCGAGCAGCGCGAGCCCCCACACGGCCCAGACCGTGATGCCGAGCCGGGCCGTCACGACGCGCCTTCCGCGGGCGCGACGGCGGCCAGGGCGCGGCTGCGGTGCAGACGCCACAGGCCGGTGAAGGCCAGGGTGGCGGTCATCGCGCTCATCGCCAGCCGCCCCCAGTGGCCGGTCTCGAACTCCAGCGCTGTCTGGCGCAACACCTCCGCCGAATGGACCGCGGCGCCCTCCTCGAACATGATGTCGTTACGCGGCCAGAAGTAGAGCGCCGAGAACAGGAACTCGCCCAGCAGCAGCGACAGCAGGCTCCCACCGGCCCACAGCCGGATGTCGCGCTCCGGCCACGCCAGCACCAGGGCGGCCACCGAGGCGACCACGGTCACCGCGCCCATCGGCGGGAAGAAGTCCGCGGGGCCGGTCACCACGAAGAACTCCATCGACTCGGCCAGCGAGGCGGGCACGTCGTGGAAGACGTTCGGATAGATGACGACCGTCTCCACGGCGATGCCGCCGAACGCCACCATGGCGATCCAGACGTACACGGTGAGGACGGCGGGGGAAAGGCGTTGTCGCATCGGGCTCACTTCGGCGGTCGGAGGCTCGGACCCGGTCAGGTCCAGGACCCGGTCAGGTTACGAACCGGGCCTCCCGCCCGTCGTCCGCCTCCAAGCCCTCCGGGCGTACACGTTTCGACGTATCAGCCGGGGCGGCGGGCCGCCGTTATCCGGGGATGAGGCGCAGGACGGCGCGGTCGCCGGAGAGGTGGGCGAGGTCGAGCCGCATGTCGTTGATGCGGCCGGTCTCGCCAGGGGCGAGCACCAGTTCGCCCTCGTCGCGGCAGCGGCCGTTGACGCAGTTGCTGCTGATGCTGCCCTTCATCCCCTGGACGCTCAGCTCCCCGGCGGATCCTCTGAGCGTGATCCGCGCTCCATCCGGCTGCAGGGCGCCGATGGTCAGTTGCCGCACCCCGAAGCGCTTGTCGATGGTGAGCTCGTCGCCGGCCTGGATCTCGATCTCGCAGTCGGCGTCCTCGCACGACGACAGCTCGCGCCCGTCGGCGGCCTGCGGCCCGGCGGGCGTCTCCTCCTGGCTCGCGGCGGGCGTGCCGGGTGACGCGGGAAGGCGCGCCGCCGGCGTGGTGGGCGTGGTGGCGCAGCCGGTGAGCACGATCAGCAGGAAGGCGGTGGCGGTGGGCCGGGTGAGGATCGGCATGGGGCTCCTAGTCAGGTGGTGTGCTCATCAGGCATGCGGTCTTTCCCCCATGGAGAAGATAACCCTCTGACACGGTCCGAATCCGGACGGCGACGGATCGGCGTGCCACATCGGCGCGTACAACCATTCGGCCGGTACCGGCGGCCTACACCACCAGGAATCTCGCTGTTGGCCGGAATCTTGGCGGATTTCCGGCCGATCGTTCGGCTTACATGGCGTCAACAGGCCAGAAGGCCGATTCTTGGCCACGGTAACCAGCCATCCGGAAAGGGGCAGCACATGCCGGAATTCCAGCACGAGCACGTCGTCGTCCGCTCCGGCAGCCGGTCCGGCCTGCCGGTGATCATCGCGGTGCACTCGACGAAGCTCGGCCAGGCGGTCGGCGGATGCCGCGTCTGGCGCTACGCCGACTGGCGTGACGGGCTCGCCGACGCGCTGCGCCTGTCGGCCGCCATGACCGCCAAGTGCGCCGTGGCCGGGCTGGCGAACGGCGGCGGCAAGACGGTCGTCGCCCTGCCCGTGGACGCCGAGCTGGACGCGGCCACGCGCCGCATGGTGCTGCACGATGTCGCGGACACGATCACGTCCCTGTCCGGCACGTACGCGACCGGCCCCGACGTCGGGACGACCCCCGAGGACATGGCCGTCATCGGGGAACGGACCCCGCACGTGTTCTGCAAACCGGAACGGCACGGCGGCAGCGGCGGCTCCTCGGCGGCCACCGCGCTCGGCACGCTGGCGGCCCTGCGCGCCGTACGCCGGCGGCTGCACGGCACGGCGGCGTTCACGGGCGCGCGGCTGGCGGTCGTGGGGCTGGGCAGCGTCGGCATGCGGCTGGCCCGCCTGCTCGCCGCCGAGGGGGCCGAGCTCGTGGTCGCCGACATCGACCCGGCCAAGCGGCAGGAGAGCGACGCGCTCGGCGCCACCTGGGTCTCGCCGGAGGAGGCGCTCACCGCGGACGTCGACATCGTCGTCCCCGCGGCGCTCGGCGGCGTGCTCACCGCGGACGTCGTGCCTGATCTGCGCTGCGCCGCCATCGCGGGACCGGCCAACAACCAGCTCGCCGCGGAGGACGTGGCGGGCCTGCTGCACCGGTGCGGCATCGCGTGGGTGCCCGACCACGTCGTCAGCGCGGGCGGCGTGATCAACACGCTCGCCGTGGAGCTGCACCACGAGAGCACCGACGAGGCTCAGAAGCGGGTCGAGGCGATCGAGCACACCGTCGCCGACCTCCTGCACACGGCCGGACTCCAGCGGGTGACCCCCGCCCAGGCCGCGACGGAGCTGGCCCGGCTCCGGCTGGCGTCCGCCTGAGGCGTCACGGACGCGCGGCCCCGCGGATGAGACGGGCGACGCGCAATCCCGCCCCGGGCAGCAGGGCCAGCACGCCACCAGCACGTACTCGATGGCCGGGATCCTGATCGCCTACCGGTTCGCCAGGGCTTCCTTCGCCAGGCGGCGTTCCCGGGCGTGACGGCGGCGCCACCCGCTTCCGGCCGGCGGAGTTGATCAAGGCACGGCGGAGGACCGGGCGACTCGTTAGGCTGCGTCCCAGGAAGCGGCGAGGGATCGGTGGTGACGGTTGGCTGGTGAGGCGGCGCGGCTGCTGGAGCGCTTCGGCCGCCGGTACGCGGCCGCGGTGCGCCTGGCCACGATCGTCCCGATCGTGCCGATCGCGCTGTTCCGCGCCTCGCCCGAGCATTTCGCGGCCACCGCGGCGGTGGCCGCCGCAGCGGCGGTGTGGACCTGCGGCTACGCGTGGTGGCTGCGCGCGGGGCGTGGGCACGCGGCGGTCACCCTCGACGTGGTCGTCCTCCTGGGCCTGTACTCGAGCATCTTCATGACCGACGCCGTCGAGGACCGCAACACCGGGTGGCTGCGGCTCCTGATCACGTTCGCCTGCGTGACGTGCCAGTGGCACACCCCGCCGCTCGTGGGAGGGCTCGCGGCGCTGGCGGCGGGGTGTGCCACTGGCACGTCACGCAGGCGAACGT
>NZ_SMKP01000184.1:0-22403 GCF_004349015.1 Nonomuraea diastatica | reverse complement strand
TGGCGGCTTTGGCGATGGGATCCCACTCGTTGTGGGCGAGTTGGAGGTATCGCACCGTGGTGCCGTTTTTGTTCTTCCGGGTCGCTGTCCTGACGAACATGTCATCAGACCGTAGCAGTGTGTGTGCACGTCGTGATGGGGTTATCGGCAAAGTCGTGTCACTAGGGCTTTCCGCCGCTTCCACCAGGCCAGACCGCGCTGACCTGCGGGTTCAGGCCCGAACATGCCCTGGATCATGAATTAGCTGCGGAACGCGGGTGCAGGTGGGACTGTGGTTCCTCGCGCGCGCCACGGCGCTGGCCGCAGCACAGGAAGGTGTGCGGATCGCTCGTAGTCAAGATGCTCCACTCCGGTCGGGGGCGAGCACCGCCGACCGCTTCGCGACTGACGTGGGTGATGGCCTGCTCGACGACGTGCGCGTCAGCGTGCGTGCCGTCGGCACCGACATCGAAGTGCAGGTGTCGGCCACGGTCCCGTCGCTGGTGCCCGGGCTTTCCCTGTCGGTACAACAGCAGGCCCGCGGCCCCCGCGAACGATTCACCACGCCACAGCACCCTGGGGAGCGGCCATGAACGTGTCACGTCGCGAACGGGGCAATGTGGTCATCGAGACCGTGCTGATCTTTCCGCCGCTGCTTTTGTTGATCCTCGCTGCGATCGTCGCAGGGCGCATCGTGATCGCGCACGCCGCGGTGGAGGCGGCCGCACGTGATGCGGCTCGCCAGGCGTCGCTCGCGCGCACGCCGCTTGCCGCTCAGCAGGCGGCCCTGACCAGCGCCGCCTCCCTGCTGCAGGCGGAAAGCCTCCATTGCGCTCCCCAAGTACATATTGACACCACTGGATTCGGCGCCCCGGTAGGCAGCCCGGCCACGGTGTCCGCCCGCGTGACCTGCACGGTGGCCCTGGGCGATGTGACGATTCCCGGGATGCCCGGAAGCAAGACCATCACCGCCAACTTCACCAGCCCTCTTGATCCATTCCGGGGGAGAAGCTAGATGAAAAGGCCGAATATGCCCGCCTTGGAACGGCTGCGATCGGGACGACGTGAGCGGGGCTCCGTCACCCTCTTCGCGGTCATCTTGGCCGTGGCAGTGCTGACTGTCTTGGGCCTGCTGGTCGACGGCGGGCAAAAACTCCGGGCTGGCCGAGAAGCTGCCGCCCTGGCCGAGGAAGCCGCCCGGGCCGGGGCTGGCAGCCTCGACCGCGCCGACGCCTACACCCGCGGCATCGCCGACCTGCGAATCAACCCCGAGCAGGCCACACGCGCCGCCCATGTCTATTTGGCCGGGCAAAAGCGCTCCGGCACAGTGAGGGTCTCTGGCGACCGCTCCATTACCGTCACTGTCACCGTCAGCCAGCCCACGCTCATGCTGTCCATGGTGGGCATCTCGTCGGTGGCAGCGACCGGAACGGCCACCGCCAATCTGATCACCGGTGTGGAAGGACCATCCCGATGACCGCCCGACCGGTCCGGCCACGCCAAGGCCTGACCACGATGATGCAAGGGCTGACCGCACTCGTCATCCTCGTATGCCTCATCGCCGGTGGCCCCGTGGCCTTGTATGTCCTGGCGGGCTCGCCCCTGCCCACCAGCCTGCCGTCGCTTCAGGAGATCGTGTCAGCTTTGTCGCGGCCCGATGACGGCACCCTGCTACTCGCTGCGCTCAAGATCATCGGGTGGATGGCGTGGGGCTCCTTCACCACTGCGGTGCTCCTGGAGGTCGCAGCTCGACTCCGTGGTCGTGCCAGCGCCACCCGCGTACCCGGCCTCGGCGCGATGCAGCGCCTGGCCGCCCACTTGATCACAGCCATTGCCGTCGCGCTGGGCTCACCAGCGGTTGCCTTCGCTGCCACGCCGCCGCCCACGATCAGCGCGACCGCACTGACCGACCCAGGCATGGCCGCGCCACCGACCATCCTCGGACTGGAGCGGGCCCAGGCTGAACACGTGGTCAAGCCGGGGGAATGCCTGTGGCGCATCGCGAAGGAGGTGCTGGGCGACGGCAACGCCTACCGGAAGATCGTGAATCTGAATCTGGGTCACACGATGACCGACGGACGTGTCTTCACCGACCCGGCTGAGATCCACCCAGGGTGGAAGCTCCGCATGCCCCCCGATCAGCAACCTCGTGCTGACCGCACCGAGCCGTCAACCTCGCAGCAGCACGAGGGTCACGATGAGGCAATTCCGCCCTTCGACCAGCCCCACCGCACGGCGACCCCCGGGTCAACGCCGAGCAGCACACCGTCGGCCATCGTTCCCACAGCCGCAACCAGCACCACCAGTCCGGTCCCCTCCTCGGTGGTCCTCTCCCCACATCCCGACGAGGGTGCCTCCACAGATTTGGCCGTCGAGGCCGTCGACGTCGGCCTGTTCGCCTCGGGCATGCTGGCCGGCGGTATCGTCACCCGACTGGCGATGTTCCGCCACGCCCAGCGACAGCACCGGCGGACTGGCCGGCGCATCAGACTTCCGGACCAGCCTCGGGTGCAGGATCGCGAGCAGCGCCTGCGCCGGTCGGCCACTCCCGACAGCGCCAACGACCTTCGCGCCGCGATGCGGGTCCTGGCAGGCACGGTCCGCCGCGACGCGCTGGCCATGCCCGACATCGTCGGTGTCCACGTGACCTCGCACAGCCTCGAGGTCTTGCTGGGTTCCCGCCCCGAGCGCGCACCCGAACCGTTTCGGAACGCCCCGGACGCGGACGGCATGGCATGGCGCTTGGACACGGACGGCCACGCCGAGGTGGTTGAGCTGGCTGGGCTGTACGGACATGGCGATCCCTTACCCGGCCTGTTCACCGCGGGCCGCACCCACACCGGCGGCTATCTTCTCGTCGACCTCGAGCGGCTCGGCCTGTCAGCCTGCTATGGCCCTGCCGACCTCGTCGATCAGGTGTTGTGCACGGCGGCCACTGAGGCCGCCGCCAATCCCTGGTCCGGCTGGTTCGACGCACTCTTGGTGGGATGCGATGACCTGGAAGCCTTCAACGATCGCGTCCACACCTGCTCCGACATTGACGAGGCGCTCGCGTTGCTCGAACTACGCGCCAGCGAACTGCAAGCCAGCCTCGAAACTCCGGCTCGGCGGACGACCGGGGACGTCCGCGAGCGACGGTTGCGCAACCCTGACGCTGATGAATGGCGGCTGACCATACTCGTCAGCCGGGTCATACCCTCCCCTGCGCAGATGCGTCGACTAGCCGGCCTGAGCGCGGGAAAGGGAGGCATCGCCGCCCTCGTCGCCGCCGACGAGGACACCGCCCGCCTGGCCCCGTCGCGCATCAAGCTCTCGGCAGGGGCGGCTCCGCAGATGACCCTGGAGGCGGTCGGGCTGACGGTGCACCCGGAAGCGATGCCCCCCGAGTTCTACGCCGACATCGCCGCCTTGTTCACGACCGCCGCCGACCTTGACGACGTTCCGGCCGACGCGCCGCCCTATCCGGCCGATCGGCGTGTCTTCCCTCTTACCGCGACCGCGAGCTCGACGGCGGCCGTCCCGGCCGAGGAGGCCGATGCAAGTCCCGTTGCCTCCCACTCTCAACCCTCAGCATCCTCAGCTGAACCAGAGTGCGCGCTCCACGTCCTTGGCCCGATTGAACTGAAAGGGAGCCTCACCCCGCTGCAGGGCAAGCAGCTGGAACTCGTCGTGGCACTCGCCCTGAACCCGTCAGGTCTGAGCAACATCCAATTGGCCACCCTGTTGGGGAGCGACCCGGACCATCCCAAGCCGCAAGACAGCCTCCGTCAGCTCATCACCCGCACTCGGCGTGCGCTGGGCCCGGCATCTGAGGACTCGGAGCGCATCGTCTACGACAGCAGAAGCAAGATCTACCGTGTTCACGCCATCACATTGGATTGGGCCCTGTTCGGCGAGCTCATCGCGCGCGGCGCGGAACACGGCCTGGACGGAAGAGATGATCTCCGCGCGGCCCTTGCGCTCGTTCGCGGCCGTCCGCTGGATGGGGCGTACTACTGGTGGGTCGACACCCCTTTGCTGGAGTGCATGCGCGCCGAAACTGTCGACGCGGCTGAGCTACTGGCCGGTCTAGAGCTGCAGGCCGATCATCCCCAATGGGCGGCACGAGCGGCGCGAACTGGCCTGTCCGCTGATCCCACCGCAGAACAGCTCTGGCGCTGGTTGATGCGTGCCGAGCACGAGATGGGAAACACGGCCGGAGTTCACGAGACGTGGCATAAATGCCTGGATGCCATCAACGACGTAAGTCCGGACGGAGAACCCCACCCCTCCACGACGCAGGTGTATCACGAGCTCACAGGACGTGCCGACGCACCGTGGCCCAGCGTGGAATTCGCCCGAGCCCGGCACTGACCGACGACTGGAGAATTGTGGTGCGGCTTCGCACCGCTACCCCTCGCGCTCGCCGACGGCGCCATGCCGCCAGTCGTCCCAGGCCACGACATCCCCCCACAGGCAGGTTCGATTCGCCCTGTCCAACGGAGGGAACGGTACGGCGGCGGACGCGTACTTCGAGCGCCACGTGCTGACTGTCGCCAGCCCGACACCGAAACGCTCAGCGATCGTTGCGTCCGTCACCTGCTCATCCGGGGCAAAGCCCTCCGGCCGACGGGCGCGCCGCTGCGCCGGTGAACGCGTGTCCTTGGCCCCCGTGTCGGTGTGCGGACCACGCCGGCCCGACCCGCGACGGTTCTCGTTCCACTTGTACACGTCACCCCAGCGATGCTTCCCATCGTCGCCCTTGAGCGGAAAGGGGTTGTCGGTGTCTCGATACAGGGCAGGAAACGATCTCACGGTGTTGTAGCTGACATTCAAGCGGGCCGCGATCGTCTTCCAACCGACGCGTTCGTCGGGGTCGCCCCGATGCAAGATGCGATCGACACCGCTCACTGCCCGCCCTGCGGACGCATGGGCTTTGTCCGCATAGAACAGCACGATGGCGGCCGCGTCGTAGACCGCTTGCGGCCGCCCACGGCCCTGCGCCCGCCGCCCCGTCTGTGGCGGAAACGCGGCGTCATTGCCCCGGTGAAAGGCGATGGTGTGCGGGCTCATCCCGCGCTCATCGGCGATCTCCTCCACGGTCATGTTGCGACGATCCAGCCACTGCTCGACCTCGCTCCAGCGGTACGTGCCCTTGTAGGGTCGCGGAAACGGCCGCGGCGTCGCCTTGTAGCGGGCCGGCCATTCGCCAACCTCGTCCCTGGGCAACTTCAATCGCTCGGCGATGGCGTTCAAGTCCATTCGGTCAGCCAGGCGAGTCTGCGGGACCGCATCGTCATGCTCGTGATCGTTCACTGTGGAGGCCTCCTATCTTCCAACGTCCACCACGAGACGAGAGACAGGACCGCCTACCCTCTTCACAGATATCGGTCAACTCTTCCACGAGAGCGCGAGAAGTAACCAGAGCCGTGGACGGCGGCCACTCTCGCCAGTCAATCGTATGTGTCCCCGCAGGTGATACCACGTGAGGGCCGTGGAGCGTGGACGCGCTCCAGCGGGGAGACGCTACCACATATAAGTAGTAAAATTCATCTGTTGGACTACGTCAACGGCCTCACGCGCATCCGGTTGTGCCGCGAAGCGATGGGGTTGCCCCGAAGACCTCCTCGGCGGCCGGATGGCGGCAGGTCCGGGAAGTTTCGGTTCGGGGTGGGCCGCGCGCTACGTTCGGGACTCTCCGAGGAGCCTTTGCGCGCGGCCGATGTCGTTGTCAGGGCGTCCGCGTGTCCGGCTGTCGTCGATCAATGTGCGGATCTCCCGCTCCCAGAACCGGCGGTGACCGCCGAGGGTGCGGGATGCTGGTCAGCCGTCCCGCCTTTGCCCAGCGAGCGACCGTTCGCGGGTCAACGCGGAACATTGATCGGCCTCCGATGGGGTGAGCAGAGGGCCGTCGTCGTACGCGATGGTCTCATGCGCCATGGATTCTCTGAGCTGATCTACAGGGGGTCATGGTTCGACGGTGCGACAAGGAAGCCCTGGAGGAGCAGCAAGGCGGATCCTCTGGGGGCGGCCTCTCACCAGCGCTCCGTGACGAACCTGCTTTTGAATATTAAAAATCATCATACACTGGCGTCGGCACAGATCGTGCATGTTCTACGCGAGCAGGTGCTGTGCGTCGGATTCCGCTCCGCGTGACTGGCCGCAGCCGCGATGGTCCGCGCCAGCGTGGTCGGTCACACCACGCGCAACACCACCACGACAGGGTACGGGGCGCCGGTGAAATCCATCTCGCCAGAAGGAGAGCAGGCATGGTCGGCGCCGATCAGCGATCCCATGTCGCACTGAGACATTGTCCCGCCAACGGCCGCACTCTCGAACTCCTGCCCCTGACAGGACCCGGCGCTGTGCTCACCGAGGTGCAGGGCAGAATGCCCGGCCCCGCCTACACTCGGGAAGGCTTGGCAGACCTGATCAATTCGATTGCCGAACTCGGGCTGCTGCACCCGGTAGGCGTGGAGCGGCTGGGCGGGTCACAAGAAGCGGTATCTCACCGACTTGTCGTCGGCGAGCGACGGCTGAGCGCGCTCCGCATGGGCGCGACCCTGTATCCGAATCACCCCAACTTCGCCAGCGTGCCAGCCCTCGTCTGCCCAGGTCCGCTGACCGAGACCGAGCGGCGACGGTGGCAGCTCGCTGAGAACTTGGCACGGGAGAAACTTCAGCCCGGCGAGCTGGCCGCGGCGCTCCTCCTTCAGCGGTGCGCCATGCTGACCGACAACCTCACCGCCGCCGGCGTCGCCGTCGAGGCCAGCATCACCCGCGATCCCGACCCCATCGGTCGCTTGAATCACCTGGAAGCGCTCCGCCATGACAGCGGCCGCCCCGACCTGGCCGTAGCCTGGCGCGACGTCCTCCAACGTCTCGGCCTGGAAATGACTCCCCGCAGAGCCTCCGCCCTCGTCGCCGCTTTCAAGGCTCTGCCACGGCAGCTCAGCACGGATCTGGACACACATCAGGTGGCGCTGGCCACCCGGGCAGTCCTGGCGCGCGGAACGGGAGGACAGGCCGCGCTCGCGATGGACCTGTGGCAAGCGGTCAAGGACAAGGGCCGCCCCGAACTGATCACCGCCGTCGCCCGAGAGCATGCCCGCCAGCCGACGTTGGCGGTCGACGAGGTGGTTGCGCTGGTCGAACGACCACACCCACCCCGCCTCCCCGCGAGCGCCGCCGGCGTTGCCCGGCAGACAGGAACCGAAAACCCCGCAGCTGCGCTTGACCATTCCCTGCTGGAGAACACCATTACGGCGATGCGCCACCTGGTCGCACAACTACGCCGCGGCGCCACTCCGGCCGACCAGTTCGCAACCGGCTCTCTACGCATGCTCGCCACGGAGATCAACCGGCTTCTGCCACGACCGGCGGAGGCGACGTCGTGAACACACGTCCGGCGCTTCCGTTGACGCCTGCGGCCGGCTGCAACTGCGCGGTCTGCCCCTTCTACAGAGGCAACCCAGACGCCTCGCAACCGGTGTGTTCAGGCTGCTCAGCCTCCTGCGAATACTGCGCCTGCAGCCGCGCAGCCGACCAGCGAGCCGCCGAACAACGCAGCGGGTGCAGCCAGTGCCCAGTCAGGTGCGGCAGCCGCACCGACATCGCCGCGTGGATGACCGATGTCGGACCACTGACCTTCGACGACCTTCACGTTCCCGGAGTCCGGCCATCTGGCCTGCCCAGCCTGATCCCCCAAGTCGACAGCACCGCCATCGGCGCGCTGGACGCGGCGCTCGGCTGGCCGGCGTACGCGCTGGGATTGCGCCGAATCCTCAGCCCCGAAACGCAAAAGATCTACGCCCGCTGGGAGGGCGCCGATGCCCGCACCATGCTGGGCCTGTCCGCCGAGCAACAGGCAATCTTGGTCGGGCACGCCGACGACGACATGGTGGAAGGCCTGTGGACCCGCCGCCGAGTCGATCATCTAGCGGAAGTCATCGCCGATCAATCGTGGGACCTCGTGATCGGCCCGGACTTCTCTATCTACGGTAACCAACCACGGTCCGAACACCTCATCGCCATGCGCCGCAGTCTCATGGTCGCCGCCGAACTGGCCGCAGCTGGAGCATCCGTCGCGCCGACCCTCCACTGGTTCCGACATGAGGACCTTCAGCGATACCTCGACTGGCTCATCGACCACTACCCGGCCGGACCGGCTGCGGTGGCCTGCAACCTACAGACCCTACGGACCGATCGAGCCTGGCACGACCTCGCTCTCCCCGGCCTCGCGCTGATCGCGGCGACCCTGCCCCCCGACCTGCCGGTAATGCTCTGCGGAACTAGCCGAGCCTCCCGCATCGCCGAACTCGTCGCCCTGTTCGGCGCCCGCACCCATGTGATCGCCCAGAGCCCGCTGCACTACGCGCGACACGGAACCGTGATGACCGCAGCTGGCCGCCATCCCGTGGACTGGCACGTTCCCGACCTCTTCGCGGCCAACGTCACCTATTACCACACACTCCTAGAAGGAACCGGATGATTATCCGCACCCCTAACCCGACTGACGACACCCCGGTGCACCCCCCGCAGCGATCCGAGGGAGGCTACTACGACATCGAGATTATCTACGACGCCGGCCGCTGGCGCCTCTACGCTGACTCACCCGCTGAAATTCTCGGCGTCCTGCTGCCCGGCTATCAGCAGGAAGACCCCCACCGGCAGGAACAACGCCGCATCCGCGCCGCTGTTGATGTGCAAGTCGCCCTGCAAGCCCAATTGAACGTCGACTCCGGGGCTCTCGCCCAGTGCACAGCTGAGCAGCGCGCCATTCTGCTGGGTGATCGTGACCAGCCACCGAGTCCCGCGACGTGGACCGCGCCAGTGCCGCTGGTCCTCGTCACCACCTTCTACGCACCTGGCGGAGCGCTGACCCGGCCGGCGGGCACCGATGACGCGATGGTCTGGCTCGACCCCAGCACCGAGTGGAGCCTCCTGGAGTCCCTGGCCGCGGCGGGGTGGATCGGGCTCGCCCGCAGAGATCCGTCGACACCGGACATCGACACCTGAGCGGCAGGACGGATCCATGGGTAGAGGAACACGATCGTCGCATGTCCACCGCGTGGTCGCTCCGACCGCACCCACATCGCCCCCGGGACCAGGGAACGATGGTGGCCGCCCGGCCCGTGGCACGAGCCCGGCTGAGGTCATCACCGTGGGCGGCCGCGGGGACGCTTCTGCCGGCCCGGTGGACCCGGTCGCCGAGTCGTACGCCGATATCCGGCCGGTTGGAGCGGAACAAGAGGTTCTCATCGACCTGGCCGAGGCGCGCCAGCGGGCTGGGCAAGCCCAGCAACATCTTCGCGAACAGTGGGCCGACGACACCGTCGAGGTGAGCTACACCGACAATCCTGCGGCCTTCCAGCATGCCTACGACGAGGCACGAAGTCGCAGGGAACGCGGCGAGCAAGTCATTCCCTACATGTACGAGGATGCCACCGACGGGTTGGGCGAGCGCGAGGGCGGCCGCGCCTTCGGTGTGGAGATCGAATTCGATCTGTCGGGCGCCGACGATAATGAAGCCCGGGAGGCCATCGCCCGAGACCTGTATGCTGCGGGACTCAGTCGGCACCGTACCCAAGGCCGCTATCACGCCAATATGTACGAGGGCTACACTGACGCCCCCAACGGCTGGCGACTGGAATCGGACTCCACCGTGGCTGGCGAGATCGTCTCCCCCATCATGTACGACGAGCCGCAGACCTGGCGAAATTTCGAGAAGGTCTGCGAAATCGTGCGTCGGCATGGGGGCATCGCCACCTACAACACTGGCGGGCACGTCCACGTGAGCCTGCACGACTACGACCACACCGTCGAAAACCACAACCGACTGCTCCGGCTCAACACTGCTTAGAGGTCGCGCGGATTGGTGAGGATCATCGGGGTCGAGGGGGACGTGTCTCCCAGCGGTGAGTGATCCATGCGCGGCGGATGAGGTTACGGACGATGATGATGGTGTCAGCCAGGTCGAAGAACGCCTCGACGACGCGGGTACACCGTTCATGGCAGCGCGCCAGCCGGGTGAAGGCGTTGTGCCAGGCGTTGGTCCGCTCGATGTGCCAGCGCTGTGTGGCCTGGACGGGGGCCTTGACGCCCTTGCGGGCGATCTCGCCGATCAGGTCGCGTTCTTCCAGCAGGTCCCGGGTCTTGCCAGAGTCATAGCCCGCGTCCAGGTGAACAGTGATGTTGTCGGGCAGCGGGCCGAGGTCGTCCAGCAGGTCCAGGGTGGGCGCCAGGAGAGGTGAGTCGTTGCGGTTGGCCGGCGCCAGCACTCGGCCAAGCGGAATACCGTAGCCCTCGACCAGCAGGGACCGCTTCATGCCGAGCTTGCGTCGATCCACGGGGGACGGTCCGGCGAGTTCCCCGCCGCCAGGCGCCTTGGTGATGCACCCATCGACGGCCACGTCCTCCAGCAGGAGGCCGACGATCCGATCGTAGGCATCCAGGGCGATCTGCTTGAGCTGAGCGAAGATGCCCAGCTTGATCCACTCGTTGCGGCGGGTGCGCAGTGTGGTGGCCGAGCAGGTCGTGTCGGCGATCGCCTCATACGAGCAGCCGAACCGCAGGACCCGGGCCGGTGAAGAAGCTGTGGTCGACGACCTGGACCGGGTCGCTCTTCGGCCGCCACTCGCGGCCGGCGTTGGGCAGCAGGCCCAGCTGTTCCCGCTTCTTGGTGTCGACGCTGATGACAGGCTCTGCAGTCGCCTGGTGGTGTTTGACCTGTTCATTGATGTAGCGGAACTGGGTGTCTCGATCCGGATGCTGCGTGCCCTCCAAGGTCTTGCGCGTGCCTTGCAGGCTGAAGCCGTTGCGGCGCAGCAACGCGCCGACCGTCGGTGCCGAGACCGCGTGCCCCTGCCGCGTCAGTTCGTCGGCCAAGTGCCGCAGCGACTTGGTCGTCCACCTCAGCGGCGACTTGGATCTCCTCGCTCATCGGGTTCTACCAGGGCTAATAGTGCAGGCACCAGGCCTGGGTCGTGCTCGGCCACCGGCTTGCGTCCACCTCCAGATCGTCGGACGCGATCATCCGGCGAGGGACGCAGTCCGCTTTCAAGTTCGAAGACGCCTTTGCGCACGGTGGTTTCGCTGACTTTCGGCTGCCCGGGCGACCGCTCGGATGCCGCCGTGTCCCAGGAACTGAGGCCTCGGTTCCGAGCATCAGCCGCTGCTGTCGTTCGTTCAGGTGTGGGAGTAACGCCTCGAATTTCCGCGCGAGCTGCTCGCGGACCTCGGTGGAGATCGCCATACCACCTCAACGACCTCAAGATCAGAAAGCAACGCCCTATTTCCTCACAGCTTCGATGAACCAGACACCGTTGGCGTAGCGAAGCGGGGAAGACCTGCTCGGCAGCGCTGATCAGACCGGGCGCGCCGTCGGAGATGATCAGCAGCGGCGGCTTCAGGCCGCGGCCGACCAGGTCGGACAGGAAGTCGTGCCAGGCGTCGGTGGACTCGGCTGCGGTGGCGGCCAGGCCGACGAAGACGGGCTTGCCGGGCGGTGGTGATGCCCCAGGCGGCCAGGATCGGCTCGGCCCGGCTCCCGTCGTGCATTTTGAAGTGCGAGGCGTCCAGGGACAGGTAGTCCAGCTCCACCGTGCTCAGGTCGCGGCGGCACCAGGCGTCGTACTCGGCCACGATGGCTTGGCAGATGGTCGAGACCGTCGATTTGGACAGGGCCGCCTCGGGGCCGAGCGCGTCGTCGAGGGCGCCCTCGACGTCGCGCACGCTCATGCCGCGCACGAAGGAGGCGATCACGAATGTCTCCAGGGCGTGGGTGCGGGTGACGCCGGTGCCGAACAGGCGGGAGGCGAACTTCTCGGTGGTCCCGAGCAGCTTGGGCCGGGCGGTGGTGATCGGGCCGCTGGTGGTCTTGACGGTGGTCGGGCAGTGGCCGTTGCGGTAGCCCGGCCGCACCGCTCTGTCTTCCTCGTTGCTTTCCTCGGCGGCGACGGTGGCGGCGCGCTGATAGCGGGCGCGGCCGTCGACCTCGGCTTCGACGGCGGTCTGGATGATCAGACGGGCGCCGAGCCGGGCGACGTCCTCGATGACCTCGACCAAATCACGATCGGAGGCGAACAGGGCGTCGATCTCGGTACGGATGGCCTGGGTAGGCGATACTCGACGGGTCACGAGCGTGGGGCCTTTCTTCGTGCGAACTTGGCGGTTCAACACGGAACCCACGCTCGTGAGCTATTTACACCGCATCTCGGACGCGACACGCGAACTACGGAGCTTGGGTCTCGTTGAATGTGATGTGAAGACGCGCCGTTGATACAACGGGGGCCACCAACGTCCCACGCGGTGCTCCTGACCGCCGCTCATCAAAGGAGTGTCCTTGTTACCTCAAGCCAGATTCCGAGCGTATGCCGCGTCCGTGGCCCTGCTCGCCTTGGCTGTCATTGCGGGCCCAACCGCCGGTGGAGCCGAAGCCGCCGTGCCGCCCAGCAATTATTTGGTCGTCTCGGCCTTGGGCGTTTCGTCGGATGAGATCCAGGCGGTCATCGCGGCCAAGGGCGGAACGATTCTCCGGCACAACGAGGCCACCGGTATCCTCACGGTCCGTTCGTCGACGGCGGGGTTCGACGGGCAACTTCGCAGGAACCCAGCGGTGGCGGCGGCCGGCTTGAGCCGGTCGATCGGACGGGCGGGCCGTCCGGCACGTGATATCAGGGAAGCACAGCCCGTTCCCGGTTACCGCGGATCCACTGTATACAGTCCGGCCGCACCGCTCGATATCGATCCTGTACCCGAACCCAGGCCGGAGCCCTTGGAAAGTCTCCAGTGGGATCTGGACGCAGTCGATGGGATGTCTCACGAATCGCAAGCCATCCATCAGGGCAGTTGGGGCGTAATCGTGGGCGTGATGGATAGTGGTGTCGACGCTGACCATCCCGACCTCGCCTCCAATCTGATCCCGTCCCGCTCCCGCAACCTGCTTCTGCCGGGCATGGCAGGCCACGGTGCCGCGCCCACTACGGACAGCACCGGTCATGGCACGCAGGTCGCCGGCCATATCGCCGCCGCGGTCAATGGCCTTGGTATCTCCGGAGTCGCACCGAAAACCAGGCTCGCCAGCCTGCGGGTCGTCACCGATGACGGCTACATCTTCGTGCAGCCGGTGGTAGACGCCCTTACTCACGCGGTGGATCAGGGCATCGACATCGTCAACATGAGCTTCGGCCTCGATCCCTGGCTCTTCGCATGCCCGGACAACCCCGCCGACTCGCCCACGCAACAGGCCGAACAGCGGGCGATCGTCGTCGCGATGCAGCGAGCTCTCGACTACGCCCACGACCGCGGCGTGCTGGCCGTCGCGAGCGAAGGCAACGGCAACAACATCACCAGGCGGGGCATCGACCTCAACAACCCGACTGTCGACAACCACAGTCCCACGTTTCCTAGCGACAGCGCCCACGCCCGCGCTATTGACAACAGCTGCCTCCTGTTGCCAGCCGAGGCCGGGCACGTAGTCACGGTGGCGGCGACCGGGCCGAGCGGACGTAAGGCGCACTACTCCAACTACGGCACCGAACAGACCGACGTGGCAGCACCCGGCGGTGACATCCACGACAACCCCAGCAATACCAGGGACGACACGAAGGGGTCGTTCAGTACCGCGTCGGAGACCGTACTGCAGAGGCAGGGCCTCATCGACTCGAACGGCAACCCGAGCAGCCCAGCGGTGATCCGCAACTGTGCGGTCGGTGGTAATTCATGCGCCTACTACCGGTACGCTCAGGGAACGTCGTTCTCGTCCCCGATGGCCAGCGGCGTCGCGGCCATCCTCGCCGCGCGGTTCGGATTTGCCGACCCCTTGCGGCGTGGCGAATACAACATCGACCCCACGACCATCGAACGGCGACTGTATGCCTCGGCGACCCCACGGCCATGCCCAGCCGGAGGCTCGTACACCTACACCCTGAACCTGCCCAACGGCACAACCGAAGTGTTGACACATCGGTGCGAAGGCTCGCTCACCCGCAACGGTTTCTACGGTCGCGGAGTGGTCAATGCCCGAAACGCCGCCACCCAGAACTGATCCACTTCCCACCTTGGCAGCGCAGCGAACCACTTCGCCAAGTCGGCGATAGCCGGCGAGGTGTCAAGCAGCTGCTGAGGGCACCCCGCGCCGACGTCCTCAGCAGCGGTACAAGAGCGATTTCTTCCTTGGCTTGGCCAGCCCGCGGGCCGGTCAAGGATGAAATGCTCACCGGAACCAGCCGGGCAGGCAGCAGACCAGCTGGCCATCGAGACCCGGAACCCCGCCCATGACTGCGCTTCGAACAGCCGCCTGCTGACCTCGCCCTCCAGGTTGTAGGTGCCGGTGAGCAGCATGGTGCCGCCGTCGGCGCTGTTACCCCACGTACGCAGGCCCTGGTCGAGCGTCTGGTAGAGGATCTCGCCGTCGAGCGTGGTGCAGTGCTGGCCGGGGTGGATGACGACCTGCGGCTTGGTGCCGGGGTGGTCGGCCACCGTGTACGGCTCCGGCCCCCGCGCGATGGCCACCTGGCCGGGCTCCAGCCGTACGGGCTCGCCGTCGTCGAACCTGATCCACGACTCGCCCCGTACCTGCGCGATCACCGACAGCGGGGCCTCGTCCTGGATGCGCAGCGACCAGGGCGGATCCAGGAGCGAGCGGAGCAGGAAGGCGCCGTGGGCTCTCGGGCCGTCGAGTAGCGCCGCGAGCTGGTCCATAGGCTAGTGTCATGCGCCTGAAATTCGTCGGCTTTCGGCGTACGGAAGAAGTGCCCGGTAAGCCCGCTCAACGCGCGCGGTGTCGCCGAGAGCGACCCCGAGCAGGCCCCGAACGGCCGTGAGAAGGTGCCAGAAGTAATCAGGCCTGATGGGTAGCGGATGCTGACCCGCCCATTGCCGGGCCTCGATCACCCGTCCGGCGTGACACAGCGCCAACGCGTACAGCTCTGCCGATTGATCGCGCCACGACTCATGGGCGGCAAGAGCGGCCAGCTCGGGCAGCATCGGCGTGAGGTCCCCGCGCATCAGATGCAGGCCGTACTTGGCGAGGGCGAGCAGGCCGACCTCGTGCTGCCACATGCCCAGCCGGCCGGCCAGCTCGGCTCCCGCCCGCAGGTGGGCGTCAGCTCCGCGGTCGTCCCCGGCCATGCCTGCGCGCAGCCCGCGATAGAAGCTCACCGCAGCCTTGGAGATCGGCATGTCATAGCTCTCCGCCAGCCGCAGGGCCTCCGAGGCGTGCGCGTCGGCCTCTGTGAAGTCGGCACGGCTGGTGGCCGACAGCATGAGGATGAGGTGGCCCAGCGCCTCGACAGTGACTCTGGGGCCGGACAGTTCGAGGAGCTCACGGCCGATCTGCTCGCGTTCGGCCAGCCCACCGTGGCGGAAGGTCTGGTGGAAGGCGCCGTTGAGCGCGAGGATGAGCAGATCAGGGTCACCCATCCGTCGTGCCATGGCGACGGCCGCCCGCGAGGCGTCGTACCCTCGCTCGGTCGCCTCGCCCTCCAGTTCGAAGGCAAGTGCGGTGAGCAGGCGGCAACGGGCGAGACCATCCGCCGGTGGCAGGGCATCCAGAGCATGCTCGACCGCCTCCACGAGTTCGGTGTCCAGCCTGCCGTACTCCCTGCTGCTCCAGAAGGTGGGCACCTCGAAACGAAGCGATCACCCGCGCCAGCAGCTGAGGATCGCCGTATGGCAAGGCGGCCCTGATGGCCTCCTCCCGATGAGCACGGGCCTGCACGAGCCGGCCCGTGTTGGCCTGTGCGGACACCATGGACAGTGTCAGATCGAGCCGGTCACGGGGATCGCCCTGGAAGTGATCGATCGCCTGTTGCCACAGCGCAGCGGCCTCGTGATGAGCGAAGCGGTGCTCGGCCTGACGTGCGGCCAGCCCAGAGTAGTGTGCCGCTTCCGGCGCCCGTCCGGCGGCGGTGAAGTGGTATGCCAGGGCCGCGACGTCGTCCGGATGGTGTCGTTCGATGGCGCGAGCTACACGCTCATGCAGGCGCAGCCGGCGATTGCGTGAGATGTCGTCGTACAACATGTCGCGGACCAGCATGTGGGAGAAGGCCAGCCGCGCGTCGGCCCGTTCGGTCAGCAGTCCTGTGACCAGTCCGGCTTCCACCGCCTCCAGCAGGCTGTCCTCCGTGCTATCGCTCACGGCAGTCAGCGTGTCGAGGTCGCACTCACGGCCGATGACCGCGATCGTGCGCAGCACAGTCTGCGCGGGCGCGGGGAGACGAGCGACTCGGCGGCGCAGTACGTCACGAACCCCGGCTGGTACGGCGAGCGTCCCCTCCGCATTCAGCAGTTTGGCCATCTCTCTGACGAAGAACGGGTTACCGCCGGTGCGCTCGGCGATCTGGCCCACGATGTCGTCGTCGGCTGGGCAGATGAGCCGTACCAGGTCACCCACCTCAGCCCGAGGCAGCCCGGCCAGCTCGATCCGGACCGGCTCATGCGCGGCCAGCGTGGCCAGTGCGTCGGCGAGGTCCTCGGTGATCGCGGTGTGCCGATACGAGCCGATGACGATCACCGGCAGCCCCTTGGTGGACGAGACCACATGGGTCAGCAGAGCCAGAGTTTCCGCGTCGGCGCGGTGCAGGTCGTCCAGCACCAGCAGCACGGGCGCGCGGGAGGCGAGGAACGCGCCGACCGCCTGGTGCAGGCGGAACCTCGCCGCCGCCACATCACCCACTGCGGGCATGTCTGCGAGCAGCGGTGCAAGGGCCTGCAGATCCTCAGGCGGGGTACGGGCCGCCAACGGGCGCAACAGCTCGGCCCACGCCCAGGCTGGGGGAGCGCCCTCGTATTCTGGGCAGCGTCCCCAGCCAGTCGTCCAGCCCTTGGCGACACGCACCTGCTCCAGAAAGGCGGTCTTACCGGCACCGGGCTCACCACCGACCAAGACGACGCCGCTCTCGACTGCCGCGACCGCGGCGAGCTCGGCTCGCCTCCCCACATAGGGCTGAGAAAGCACGACCGGGCGCTCAGGCAAGGCCTGCAGCGACGCGTTCTCCGTCAGGTGCGCGGCCTGTGCCAAGACATCGGCCTCCAGCTGCCGCAATTCCGGCCCTGGGTCAATCCCCAGGTCCTCGGCCAGGCGAGCGCGTGCCCTGCGCAGAGCGCCGAGCGCCTCACCTTGCCTGCCGCACCGGTACAGCGCTCTGGCCAGCAACGCCCAGGCTCTTTCGCGCAACGGATGCTCAGCGACCAGCCGTTCCAGATCTGGTACGGCGGACGCCGCCCCGCCCAGCCTGATCACTGCGTCCGCGTGCCGTTCGAGGGCTGACAGCCGCAACTCTTCCAGTCTGGCGATCTCGGCGTCAGCCCAGTGCGACCCCACGAACTCCGCATATGCCGGCCCTCGCCACAGTTCCAAGGCCTTGGCCAGCTTCTCGGGAGTGCCCGCCGGATCGCGGACCGCGCGTTCGAAGTCCCAGGCATCGACAGCCGCGGGATCCACTCTGATCGCGTATCCGGGCGGGACGGTCACCAGCACATTCGCAGGGGTACGTGGCGGGCGGTCCGGCTCCAGGACGCGGCGCAAATGGGAAATGTAGGCCTGCACCGCTGCCAGCGCCTTGGGCGGCACCTCCTCGGAGTACACATCCTCGATCAGCCGGTCGACGGAGACCACCTGACCTCCGGCCGCCAGCAACCGGGCGATCACGGACCGTTGTCGTGGCCGCCCGAGTGCCACTGGCTCGCCATCGAAAGAGGCGGCAAGCGGACCTAGCACCCGAAAGGTGAGAACGACGCCACCTCCTCGAACCGTAGCTGCTGCCATCAAGATATCCAGCCCCGCCTCGACGATGCGATCCTGAAAGCCGATGCTGCGCAGGCGCTGTGTCCATCGAGAAGGTTTTTGGTGACGAGGGGCGAAGGCACTGATTGCTCAGGTGTGGAGTGCGATGGTGACATCCGGGGCTTGCCGGTGAAGGTGCGGTGGATCGCCTCGAAGGCGCTCGGTCTCGCGCGAATCGCGGACGATGCCAGCTGTTGCTCGCTGGTCAGTGGCAACGTTAGCGACTCAAGCGACCGACAGCGGGAGTTGTGACGCCGATCTGACACCGATCCGACTAACCCCGTAGCAAACGGCGGAAATCCAACGGATTAAGGTCTGACCTGCGGGTTCTCGCGTTCCACGGTTCTTGTTGATCATCTCTGCTACGGTTCGTCACGAACTGGATGATCTGTGACTCGGATGTCGACGAGGTTTCGGTCGCATGAGCAGTTGGAGCGTCTTCGGTCGTTCCCGGACATCGGGCGCGAGGAACTGATCAAGTACTTCACGCTGACGTCGCGCGAGCACGCATTCTTGGATGCGCCGGGTCGGGGACCGGAAGCGCGCTTGGGGCTTGCCGTACAACTGTGCACGCTGCCGTGGCTCGGATACATCCCCGACAACCTCCAGGAGGTCCCGCGGGCTGCGTTGGTGCGGTTAGCAGGGCAGATGGCGGTGTTCCCAGGGGATGTTTGGAACAGTACGCGCGAGCCACGAAGAACCGCCCGCAAACCCGCAGTGATCACCTGAAGCTGGTGATGAAGTACCTGACGTGGAAGAACCCCTCACCGGGCAGCATTCAGTGGAAAGACCTGGAGCAGTTCCTCTGGAGCAGTTCCTACTGGACCGGGCGATGGAACACGCCGCCCACACTCCGGACATTCGACGCGGGGCAGGATGACTCGAACTCCAGCCGCGGCCACCACCGCACTACGCCGAAACGACACACCCTCCTCAGCGTGCAAGGTGGCCAGGAGTAACGAGGACAGCGTGCGGACGGTGGTCGGCACCCTCAGCAGGTGCCGGGGATGCCAAGCCAACTCGTGGATGTTCGACTCCCGGATGCCGACCACTGTCCGGGCCCGGACCTGGGGCCCGCGAAGTCGTGCTCTGAGCGACTTACCGCGGCGGACAGCTGCAGTTGGTGCAGAGGGCCCGATACGGGTCGCAGCGCGCCGGCCCGCCGGCAGCGGGGCGGCAGCACCAACGCTGCCAGCAAACGTTGCCTTGACCGTCCGCGTCGTTCCAGTACTGGTACCAGCAGTCCGCCGCCTGCGCCAAGCGCCTTGGAACCAACAAAGCCAGGAACTGGTCGCCGGTCCGCATGACGGCCTCCGTCAACCGGCGACCAGCGACGGCGATGTTGCCTAGATCCATGCCTGTCTCCCTTCACATGTCGCATGTCCTGGATGAGCATATGAGGGGTGAGCTTCAGCTCGGCTTCACAACTCGGGGCGCGCAGGCGCTAGCGATCTTTGGTTGCTAATTAGTGCTGTGACCAGGAACGATCACCGGGTCGGGTGGCGGGTTTCAGGCTGCGGGCTCGAGAGGACGTCCGCCCCAGCGGACGCGGGTGCGCTCACGGCGTTGAGCGGCCAGCACGTCCGGGTGGTGAGGCGGTCGCGTGCGGGCTCCTCCAGCGCCGCTGCGAGCCGGACAGCCGTCTCATCGTCAAGACAGCGCTCGTGCGCGGGGCAGCTGAGTGGGAGCGGGATGGTGACGGTCAACAGAGAGGTTGGCCAGATTCACCTCGTTCGCGCGTGGCCGGACTTCGGACATCAACCGGCAAGCGGCGTAGGCGCGGGCGGTCGGGGTGAACTCCCGGCAGCTCGTCAGCTCCAGCCGCCGCCCGCCGGCGCGTAAGTCTCCAACGCCTCCAGGACAGGACGAGCGGTCGGACCTGCTGCGCGGGCTGGCCGCTGGCGCGGTGGGGTTCCTGACCAAGCCGTTCAGCGTGGACGAGGTGGATGATGCGGTGGATGGTGGAGCGTCCGACGCTGTACTTCGGTGGCCAGGTCGGCGAGGGACACCCCGCCCTCGGCGTATCGCTGGCGGATGGATGGCCCGCGCACCCGCGCGGGCCATCGTTTTCGTTCCCACGGACGTGGCTCACGCTGAAGGCTGGAAGCGGCGGAAGAAGAAGCGTTTGTCGGTGCCGGGCAGGAAGGTGGAATGAACGCCAAAGATCATCCACATGTCCATCGGCGCCCCGACTTCCATCACGTCAGAGCTTTGGCCGCCGTGGCCCAGCAGGTCAAGTCCGGGGATGGGTGCGAGGCGGGAAGAGGCCTGTCGTTAACGAAGCTGTCACCAGGTACACGCAAGGGGCGTTGGCGCTGGTCAGCGGGCACTTCTCGGCATGGGCGAGATGCTGGGCCGCGAGTTGCGCGGATATTCCCCTGGCGGGGTCGGCTCAGTACTACGGGAAGTCGGCCGACCACGGCCTGCCGTTGCGGCCTTTGTGGCCGGTGCTCCGTGGTGATCGTCACCGTGGGCCGTCCATCGCGCCTGGCACGAGCCGGGATCAATCCTGGCTGCCGTCCTCCGATCGGCCGGGCTCGGTGAGCAGGGGCATGAGGACGGCGTCCACGATCCGGGACAGCTCCGCGGCCGCCGGTGGCGTGCCGGTGAGCAGGAACGTCTGCATGACCAGGGCGGGGCCGGTCCGGGCGATCAGCGGGAGCTCCGCGTCGGCCCGGAGCTCGCCGCGCGCGGCGGCCCGGTGCAGGATGGCCTCGACGAGGCGCAGCCGCGGTTCGATGATCCTGGAGCCGAATGCCTGTCTGAGCTCCGGCTCGCGGAGCATTTCCAGCATGACGCCGAGGCCGGGGGCGGCCATCTCGCCGGCGAGGGCGTCGGACATGATCGTGAGCGCGGCGATCAGGTTGTCCCGGGCGGAGTCGGACGCGGCGATCTCGCGGGCTTCGGGCAGCGCGTGGAGCAGGGCGTCGAGGACGAGGTCCTTCTTGGACGGCCAGCGGCGGTAGAGGGCGGCCTTGCCGGTCTGCGCGCGTCGCGCCACGCCCTCCATCGTCAGGCCGTTGTAGCCGAGGGTGGCGAGCTCGCGCAGGGTCGCCTGGTAGATCGCCTGTTCCAGCACGGCGCCGCGGCGGCGGCTCTGCGCCGCTGTCTGGTCTCGGGTTCCGCTGTCGGCCATGCCGATAATAGTAGACGCTTGCGTCTCCAACTCTGCGATGGCTACTCTGCCCTCAACATAAGGAACGCTGACGTCTACTAAGGCGAAGGGTGATGCGGAGTGACCGGATCGACGACGACGGCGACCGTCTGCGTGGCCGGATGCGGCCCGGCCGGCGCCGTCCTGGGGCTGCTGCTGGCCCGGGCCGGGGTCGAGGTGGTGGTGCTGGAGAAGCACGCCGACTTCCTGCGTGACTTCCGCGGCGACACCGTCCACCCGTCCACACTCGACGTGCTGGACGAGCTGGGGCTGATCGACCGGTTCCTGGCGTTGCCGCATCACAAGGTGTCGACGGTCGGGTTCGTCCGCGACGGCCGCCGGCTGGATGTGGCGGACTTCTCCACGCTTGGCCTGCGATATCCCTACATCGCGTTCGTTCCGCAGTGGGACCTGCTCCACCTGCTGACCTCCGAGGCCGCCCGCTACCCTCACTTCCGCCTGCTCCTGCAGGCCGAGGCCCACGACGTCGTGCGACAAGACGGGCGCGTCACCGGTGTGCGCTTCCGCGACCCGGACGGCGAGCACGAGGTGCGGGCCCACCTGACGGTGGCCGCCGACGGTCGGCACTCCGCGGTGCGCCGGGCGTCCGGCCTGCGTCCGCGCGAGTTCGGCGCGCCGATGGACGTGCTGCAGTTCCGGATCTCCCGCCGCGACACCGATCCGGACGAGGGCTACCACCTGCGCATGGCAGCGGGGAAGTCCGTCGCGGTGATCAACCGGGGCGCGTACTGGAACATCGCCTACATGATCCGCAAGGGCGGCCACGACGACCTGCGCAGAGCGGGGATCCAGACGCTGCGCGACGATGTCGCGAGCCTCGTCGGCTTCCTCGCCGACCGGGTTGGCGAGGTGACCGGCTTCGACGACACCCGCTTCCTGGAGGTCCGGCTCGACCGGCTGCGCCGCTGGCACGTGCCGGGGCTGCTGCTGATCGGCGACGCCGCCCACGCCATGTCGCCGATCGCGGGGGTGGGCATCAACCTCGCGGTGCAGGACGCCGTCGCCGCCGCCAACCTCCTGACCGGGCACCTGCGACGGGCACAGGCGAAGGGTAAGCCGGTCCCCGACCGGGCGACCGCCGCCGTGCAGCGGCGCAGATGGGCGCCCACCGTGGCGACCCAGGCGCTGCAGCGCAGCGCCCAGCGGTTCGGCATCGATCGCGCGCTCCGCGGACAGGCTAAGCCGCCCGACTTCAGCGCGATCGCCCGGCTACCGTTCGTGCGGGCGCTGATGAGCCGCCTGCTCGGCGTGGGCGTCCGGCCCGAGCACGTACGCGTCCCGCCCATGCCGCCGCGCGGTCAGAGCGTTGAAGGACAGGGCCGATGAGGCCCGCGCCCCGCGTCTGGACCGCGCCTGCAGCCTCTCCACCGCCGTCAGCCGACCTCGAGCAACCCGCGTGTGCAGCGCACCCGCAACCGCGTGCTGGCCATCGCGCGAGAACTGCTACCTGAGGTCGGAGCGGGAGGGCTGACCTACGCCCTT